>URBS01000071.1 GCA_900546085.1 uncultured Collinsella sp. | reverse complement strand
ATGAACAAGTGCGATATGGTAGACGATCCTGAGTTACTTGAATTAGTAGACATGGAAATCCGTGAACTGCTGAACGAGTACGAGTTCCCAGGCGATGATACTCCTATCATCCAGGGTTCCGCTCTGAAGGCTCTGGAAGATCCAATGGGACCATGGGGCGATAAGATCATGGAACTGATGGATGCAGTTGATACCTGGATTCCAGATCCTGTTCGTGAAACAGATAAGCCTTTCCTGATGCCTGTAGAGGACGTATTCACCATTACTGGTCGTGGTACTGTTGCTACTGGTAGAGTAGAGCGTGGTGTTCTTCATCTGAACGACGAGGTTGAGATCGTTGGTGTTAAAGAGGAGACCCGTAAGACTGTTGTAACCGGTATCGAGATGTTCCGTAAGCTTCTTGACAGCGCTGAGGCTGGTGATAACATCGGTGCTCTGCTGCGTGGTGTTCAGAGAACTGAGATCGAGCGTGGACAGTGTCTGTGCAAGCCAGGTTCTGTACATTGCCATCACAAATTTACCGCTCAGGTTTACGTTCTGACCAAGGACGAGGGCGGCCGTCACACCCCGTTCTTCGATGGTTATCGTCCTCAGTTCTACTTCCGTACCACCGACGTTACCGGTACGGTCAAGCTCCCCGAGGGCACCGAGATGGCTATGCCTGGTGACCACATCACCATCGAGGGCGACCTCATCCACCCGATCGCCATGGAGGAGGGCCTGCGCTTCGCTATCCGCGAGGGTGGCCACACCGTCGGTTCGGGCATCGTCTCCACGATCATTGAGTAAATTAGCTCTCTGATAGTTGACTTAGAGAACCCGGCACTTATATGGGTGCCGGGTTCTTTTCTGCAATGGATATTGAGCCGTTGCTGGTGTCGAGAGGATCAATAATGGTCCTGGTTGCACCGTCGATTAGATCTCGCTGGCTTCATTGATGTGTTCCAAATATGAATGGATTCAGCGAGAACCAATTGATTCGAGGTTTTCATTGACAGCACTTACATAGAGCTGATAAAGTACCATCTCGTGCCCGTACGGGGCGGATATGAAAGGTTCAGGATACATGCGTACTCTAGTTACTCTTGCGTGCACTGAGTGCAAGCGCCGCAACTATACGACCACCAAGAACAAGGCGAACATGCCTGATCGTATGGAGATCAAGAAGTATTGCCCCTGGTGCCGTCACCACACGCTGCACAAAGAGACTCGCTAGTCTTTAGTCATATACGCCAGTAGTTCAATTGGTAGAGCATCGGTCTCCAAAACCGAGTGTTGAGGGTTCGAGTCCTTCCTGGCGTGCCAGTCATTATTCCGTAAGCTCCCACTTGGGGGCTTACGGTTTACTCATGTATAAGCGCATTGCGCGGAGGTAACCCAAATGGCCAACAAGAAGAACAAGAAGAAGGCACAGCAGCAGGCGCCTGCCAACAACGCTGCCGCCAACTCCAAGGTTGAGGCCAAGAAGGCCGTTGCCAAGAAGAGCGAGAAGGCTGCGAAGTCTAAGAAGAACGAGAAGCCTGGTTTCTTCGCTCGCACCAAGAAGTATTTCGCTTCGGTGAAGTCCGAGATGAAGCGTGTCACGTGGCCCGATAAGAAGGAGCTCGTGAACTACTCGGTCGTCGTTTGCGCTTCTCTGATCGTCGTCGGCGTCGTCATCGCTCTGCTCGATGCTGGCTTTGGCGAGGCTCTTGCTCTGTTCTCTGGATTGAGGGGCTAAACCATGTCTAAGCGTTGGTACGTCGTTCACACTTACTCTGGATACGAGAACCGCGTTAAGTCCGATCTCGAGCATCGCATCGAGACTATGGGCATGCAGGACCGTATCTTTGATATCGAGATTCCTATGGAGCGCGTCACCGAGATTAAAGAGGGTGGCAAGCGTGAGACCAAGGATTCCAAGATCTTCCCGGGTTATGTCCTGGTCCGCATGGAGATGGATGACGATGCTTGGACGTGCGTTCGTAACACGCCTGGCGTCACCGGTTTCCTGGGCGGCAACGGCAAGCCCGCTCCGCTTTCCCGCGACGAGTACAACAAGATGACTCGTCGTCCCGGTAAGGGCGATTCGCCCAAGCGCACCTCGGTTGATATTCAGGTCGGCACGTCCGTCCGCGTCACCGATGGCCCGCTTACCGACTTTGATGGCAAGGTCTCCGAGGTTAACACCGAGGCTGGCAAGCTCAAGGTCACGCTGATGATCTTTGGCCGCGAGACGCCGGTCGAGCTCGACTTTAACCAGGTCGCTGTCATCGCTTAAGTTTTCGTCCGTTCGCGCGAGCGTGCTTCTTCTGTGACTGCTCATCTCAGGAGTGCTTCTAACACGTGCGTGCTTACGATATAGCAAGTACTTCACACTCGTGATTCGAAAGGAATGACCATGGCTGAGAAGAAGGTTGCCAACGTCATTAAGCTCCAGATTCCTGCTGGTGCAGCTAACCCCGCTCCTCCCGTCGGCCCCGCCCTGGGCGCTGCTGGCGTGAACATCATGCAGTTCTGCCAGGCCTTTAACGCCGAGACGCAGGACAAGAAGGGCGACATCATCCCCGTTGAGATCTCTGTCTACGAGGACAAGTCCTTCTCCTTCATCACCAAGACCCCGCCGGCGGCTCACCTCATCAAGAAGGAGCTGAACCTCAAGTCTGGTTCCGCTAAGCCCCAGGCCGACAAGGTTGGTCAGCTCTCTCAGGAGCAGCTCACCAAGATCGCCGAGATCAAGATGCCGGACCTCAATGCCAACGACATTGACGCCGCCAAGAAGATCATCGCCGGTACCGCCCGTTCCATGGGCGTCACCATCGCTGAGTAGCGATTTCTTTAGGTAATGACGGGTGCTCCGACCGGGGCGCCCGTTATATGTGTGCAATAGGGCACACGATACGATGTGGGAGGGCTCACGCCCGTTTAACCACAGGAGGTAATGCACATGGCTAAGCATGGTAAGAGCTATAACGCCGCTGCCGAGAAGATCGACCGCGCCACGCTCTACACCCCCCTTCAGGCTGCCAAGCTCATCAAGGAGCTCGACACCGCCAAGTTCGACGAGACCGTCGAGGCCCACTTCCGTCTGGGCATCGATACTCGTAAGGCTGACCAGAACATCCGTGGTTCCATCTCCCTGCCTCACGGCACCGGCAAGACCGTTCGTGTTGCTGTCTTCGCCGAGGGCGAGAAGGCCCGCGAGGCCGAGGCTGCCGGCGCCGACATCATCGGTTCCGACGAGCTCGTCGCCCAGATCCAGAAGGGCGAGATCAACTTCGACGCCGCTATCGCTACGCCGAACATGATGGCCAAGGTTGGCCGCATCGGTAAGATCCTTGGTCCCCGTGGCCTCATGCCGAACCCCAAGCTCGGCACCGTGACCATGGACGTCGCCAAGATGGTCTCCGAGCTCAAGGCCGGCCGCGTTGAGTATCGCGCCGACCGCTACGGCATCTGCCACGTGCCCCTGGGCAAGAAGTCCTTCTCCGAGCAGCAGCTCGTCGAGAACTATGCTGCCCTGTACACCGAGATCCTGCGCGTCAAGCCCTCTTCTGCTAAGGGCAAGTACGTCAAGTCCATCTCCGTGTCTTCCACCATGGGCCCTGGCGTCAAGGTCGATCCCGCTATCCAGCGCGACTTCCTGGCTGAGTAACTAACAGTTACTGCCTGAGCAAAGCAAGCATTGCTAAAGAGACCCGGTTCTGCCTCGTGCAGGACCGGGTCTCTTGCTTTTGAGTCAACGAAACCACCACGAAGGGGACAGGCACCGTTGTGGTGCTTTTACTTGTGTTGTACTTTAGCGCGATGTAGTACTACCCGAGGCCGAAGGGAGCCCAACATGTTTAAGAACACGCAACAGCTCCTAGGCCTAGCGCTACTAGATTGGATAGCGCGCTAGGGTTGTAATCTCGCTATAACGATTTGTTGTACCCGGGTGCGCTATCGTCTGCCGCTTTCAGGCGTGATGAGCGACACGGGTATTTTTCTATCTCTAGGCCTTCTCTCTCCTGAAAGCCATCTGTCATAAAACGGTCAATCAGGAGGAACATATAAGCCGCAAAATCACAATCTTTGACGCCACCCTGTGCGACGGTGAGCAGTCGCCGGGCGCCAGCATGAATACCGAGGAAAAGCTCTTCATCGCCCGCCAGCTGGTGCGCATGAACGTGGACGTTATCGAGGCGGGCTTTCCCATCTCGAGTCCTGGTGACTTTCGCTCCGTACAGGAGATTGGCAAGATTGCGGGCGACCGATGCACGGTATGCGGCCTGACGCGCGCTGTCGACAGGGATATCGAAGTGGCTGCAGAGGCGCTCAAAACGGCCCAGAGGCCCCGTATCCATACAGGGCTGGGTGTGAGCACCAGTCACCTGCGCGACAAGCTCCATATGACTGAGGAAAGGGCAATTGAGTGAGCGATCCATGCCGTCAAACATGCTCGCAAGTTCGTTGACGATGTTGAGTTTTATGCCGAGGATGCCGGCCGCTCCGATCAGGAGTTTCTGGTGCGCATTATCGAGGCGGCCGTAAAGGCCGGTGCCACGGTCGTGAACATCCCCGATACGATGGGCTACAACATGCCGTGGGACTTTGGCGCCCGCATCCGTGACCTGCGCGGGCGCTGCGGGTGCGGCCGGTCAGCGTGCGGTCGACGTGATGGAGTATCGCGAGTACGAGATTGAGCGCATTGCGCGCCAGGCATTTGAGGCGGCGCGCAAACGTCGCGGCAAGGTGACGAGCGTTGATAAGCGCAACGTGCTGGAGACGAGCCGCATGTGGCGCGAGATCGTGCATCGCGTGCAAGACGAGGAGTACTCCGACGTGGAGCTTGAGGACCTGCTCGTCGACAACGCCGCCATGCAGCTCATCAGTCGACCGGCAGACTTTGACGTCGTGGTGACGGAGAACATGTTCGGCGACATCCTGTCCGATGAGGCGGCTCAGATTACCGGATCGCTCGGTATGCTTGCCTCTGCCTCGCTGGATGATGGCGTATCGCTGTTTGGGCCGAGCGCTGGCAGCGCTCCTGACATCGCGGGGCTCGGCGTGGCCAATCCGCTGGCTCAAATCTTGTCGGTGGCGATGCTGCTGACCTACGCGCTCGACATGGGCGAGCAAGCCGCGTGGATCGAGAGCGCCGTGGCGCGCGTGCTCGACGAGGGCTGGCGCACCCGTGACATCGCCGATGTCAACACCCCGGCAGATAAGATCCTCGGCGCCACGACGATGGGCGACAAGGTCGTCGCCGCGCTGTAGGCGATGCCGATTCAAGCTGTCAAATATCTCAATCTGTAACATCTAAGGGGCAAAATCGTTCCTACCTGTTACAGATTGAGATTTTCGGCTGAGCATCCGTGGTCTGTCTCGATCTGTAACAGCTAACCGATTATTTGGGCCCTACCTGTTACAGATTGAGACAAACCGTTGGGACAGGTCGGACGAGTCAGCAAAACCACCACAAAGGTGCCGGTCCCCTTCGTGGTGGTTTTTAGCGCAACGAGGTGTTCCCAGCCGACCATACGGGCGGCCTTGCGCTCACGCTGCTCGATGACAGCGCATCTTTAGACGCGAAGCGCGGAACCGGGTGCATATACGAGCCGCGTAGCGTTACGAATTCATGGGAATGACCGTATCGCCAATTTGTACGCTTGCAATCTTGTCTGTGTCACAAACTTGCGAGAACGGCCAGGTCTTGTGGACATCAGTGGTGCCGTTATCCAGTTTATTTGCGAAATAGCCGCTGTGGCTGGTTGCGTCCTCAACATGACCGTCTTTGAACGTCACGATGAGGGGTATGTTGCCAACGGCATCCATAGACTCCTCCATGTTTTGAGACATCTTGCCGCTGTTGTTGTCGTGTTCGATGGAACGATCTATGTTGTAGCGGACTGAAACGCCAACGCAGGATACGGTGGCCTCTTGAATCGTCGCCTTGGTGCCGTTAAAGTTGACCGATTTGGGCGCGGGAATCGTAACGGATGTATCTTCGTAATTCAGCTGGAACTTAAGATCCCATGGGCCCGTAAGTATTTTCTTATACTCGGGAAGCTCTTTGCCAGCACGTGGCACAACGAGAGAGTTGATATGCGTGCGGACGGTCCTGCCCATAAGGCCGGGTGATTCAACGCTGAACTGTGCAAAGTATTGAATGCTGGAGTCATTGGGGTTCTTGTCAATGAGCCATGATTGGCCTTGGCCGCCATGCTCGCCATCAACGTATACGTTTCCATCGACACTTCCGGCGATAGTTCCGTTCTCGCCCGGCTCGGAAAGCTTTTTCAGGGCAGCGGGATCGTCGAACGTAAGCGTATAGGCGATGGTAACCATATCCTTGTCGCCCATGATGGCGTCGGCGGTCACGGTGACTCCGTTGTTGGAGCAGCTAGCACCGACGGGCCGGCCAATACGGTCGATGATCTCGGTTTGAGAAGCAGGTCCGTCAAAGATGTCGGAAAGCATGTCAGAAGGAAGCGGCAGGACGCCTGTTGCCATAGCCGTGCCAGCGCCTCCAATGACGATAGCGAGGACTGCCGTTACAGCGGCAATGCGAGCGACTGTTCTTACGGGATGGCGGGCGATGCGCGGCTTGCGTCGCGTGCCATTAAAGTTGCTTTGAGCGGTCGCCGCATCGCTCGAGGCGACGGACTGAGCAATCGAGTTTGCCATGTGCTGCTTCGCATTATCGGTAAACGAAATGTGCTCCAGGGCGTGGCGATAGTCATTCGAATTCGTAGTCATTGTGGTCTCCTTTCAAGGAAAGCCGAAGTGACGCACGTCCGCGGCTAAGGTGCTGGGCGGTTGCAGCTGGCGTCGCGTGAACGGCGTCTGCGATTTCCCTGATGCTTATGCCTGCGTAGTAGTGCAAAAAGATGGCGATGCGCTGTGCTTGAGGCAGGGCCGTGACAGCGGAAAGAATGGCGCAGTCGCGTTGCGCGAATTCTTGCTCGGTATGTGTTACGGGTGCGCAGAAATCGGGGAGCGAATCGAGGTCGACAACCGGGTGATTCGCGTGCGTACGGCCGATATCGCGACATGCGTTCAGTGCGACTCGGATCACCCAAGCACGTTCGTGTTCGAGCGAGTCGAACGGTTGAGTGCGTTGGAGAATCTTGATCAGCGTGTCCTGGCAGATGTCTTGAGCGTCGTCAGCGGATCCAAGGGCCGAATAGCACAATCGAAGGATGAGGTCGGAATACGTGTCGACCAAGCGCTTTGCTTCCCGCTCGATCTGATCGGCATCGCATCGGAGCGTGCTATTGCGGTTACGGCGTGCAGGCATAGTGTCACCTCCAATTGGTCATGGTGGATATAGGGAAGGCGTCTCGCGAGGTCCCTCTACATACAACACGGTCGAGACTGCATAAGTTGACAAAAAAAGACGGCACGTGAGCGCCGTCCTTACAAAACAATGAGTGTTCTCGTTAATTACACAAGCACCGTGATGGACAGGTCGGACGAGTCAGCAAAACCACCATAAAGGTGCCTATCCCCTTCGTGGTGGTTGTTGGCAGTTACCAGGGGGTTCTGGCGGTTGAAGACTCGATTGCTTCGTGGCGTTTGAGCTCGCGGCGCATGGTTTGCGAGTTGAGCCAGGCTGCCTGCCAGCCACGGATGGGGTAGCGCGTCTGGTCGAGCTCAAACTGCGTATAGCCGCAGGCGTTGATGATCGTCGTTCCACACACATGCTGCCGCTCGCGCTGAAAAGCGTAACCGTAGCTTTGGTGTACATGCCCATGCACCATGTAGTCGGCCCCCCAGGACTCAAGCGCCGTGTTAAAGCACTCAAACCCTCGATGCGGCAGATCATCCAGATCACCCATACCGGCGGCGGGTGCATGGGTAAGCAGAATGTCGCACCCGCCGACCATCCTAACCTTACGCGACAGCTTACGCATGCGCTTGGACATCTCGCGTTCGGTGTACATGTTGGCGCCGTCGCGATAACGCATGGACCCGCCAAGGCCCGCAATGCGAATCCCTCGGTACGTGTACACGCTGTCTTCCACGCAGATACATCCGCCCGGTGCATGACGCGCATAGCGGTCATCGTGATTGCCACGCACGTAGATGAGCGGTTTGTTGATGACCGTGACCAAAAACTCAAGATAATCCGGGTCCAGATCTCCTGCGGATAAAATCAAATCGATACCCTCAAAGCGCTCCTTGCGAAAGCACTCCCATAGGCATCGTTCTTCGGTATCGGCTATGGCAAGGATTTTCATAGGGCGCGGACCTTCGGCTCATCGTCGAGTTGCGGAATGGTGCCCACCACGTTGTCGGCCAGCCAGTCCATCTCGACGATTTGCGTGCTCGGCAGCGGGGGAAAGCCCTCGATCTGCACCACGCCGTCTTGGCTATGGAGCTCGCCGCCAAATGGATTGATGGAGCCCTCGACGATGCCATTGCGGAGGAGCTGAACAAGCTTGCGCGTCTGGTAGGGCAGGCCCGGAGCATAACGGATGTCGATAACGCCCGAGCTCATGCCATACCAGTAGTTGACGGCGCGAACCTGGCTGTCGTCACTGGTCTCATCCCAGGTGCCGTGCAGCAGACTTCGCACGATAAGCTCGTAGTATCGGCCCCAGTTCCATACCGGCATGGCGATGCCGGCGACCTTGCCATCGACCAGGCGGTGAAGTCCGTAGGCCGTAGGGTCTTCGAGCGACTTTGACATGTCAGCGCCGGTCATGACGCTCACGCCCTCGCGGCACATGGCCTCGGAAAGGCCTCCGGCGGGCACATCGCCCCAGGTCAGGATAATTTGCGCGCGGGGGTCGAGCAGCGAGGCGCCGATGGCAAAGGCGTTGATCTCGCTAAGCGCGCCCGACGCAAAGACCGACGCGTGGTAGCCAATGCGATGGTTGTCCGCCATGCTGGCCGCAAGGGCGCCCAGCAGAAACTTTGCCTCGTACATCTTTCCAAAATACGAGCGCACGCTTTGGTGGGGAAGGCCGATGGAGCAGTTGAGGAACCGAACCTGGGGATACTCAACGGCTGCCCTGAGCGTGTATTCCATCAGGCGATGCGAGGTCGAGAAGATGACGTTGTCTCCATGTTTGACAGCCGTTTCCACGGCGGCGTAGAACACGTCCGGATCGTGGCAGTCCTCAAACGCCTCGGTGCGCACGATACCGCCAAAGTGCTCATCGAGATACTGGCGCCCTTGATCGTGCAGGCTGTCCCAGCTCGACGTCGAACAGGGGAACTCATGGATAAAGGCGATGCGTAGGGGGTTGGCCGCCGAATAGACGGTCTTGCCCATAAAGAAGTTGAGCACGCCGGAGGTGGACTTAGCGGGCGACTCTTCCTCATCGACGCTCGGTGCTTCGACAAGATCGACCTTGTCTTCGTTATTTTTGCCGGCAATGACCAGCTCGCGCCAAATCTTACACAGGCGGTTTACGACGATATCCGTCGGCGTATCCAGCAGGCGGTCCTGGTTGTACACATTGAGGTAGACGAGCATGGCGTCGGCGGGCGTAATGTCCAGGTGGTCGCCGCCGGCGCGAAGGTAGGCGCGCTTAAAGAGTAGGAAGGTGTGGCGCAGGTAGTCGACCTTTTTCTGCGGCCATTTTTCGATAAGGTCCTGGCCGAGCATCTTGGCGAGCGTCTCGTAGCTTCCCTCGCGCGAGAACTCGATCTCGTATAGGGGGCAGACGCGCCAAAACGCGCAGAACTCGCCGTACAGGCGACTTTCGACGGAATCCCATGTGCCGGGGTAGAGGCGGGTGACCTTGGCCGAAACCGTCGGGGCGTCCAGGAATTTGAGGACGCTGACGCGCTTGTTGCCCTCCTGGACGTAGAACCGATGCATGAACTCGGTGACGATGATGGGGTCGCGATAGCCCTCGGTCACCTGGATGTCATAGAGGTTGGACCACTTGCGGGCGAACTCGGTGCTAAATGGCAACAGGGGCATAAAGTTGCACGAAAAGGCAGACTGACGGCCCTTGGTAACCGTGCCGACGACCATTTCGAGCGGAATGTCCCTTAGGCCGACGCTCTCTCGCTGACCTAAGGGGAGCTGGGCAACGAGGCTATCGAGGTCCGTAAGGTACGGGTGCTCGCTTTGGCTGATGGCGCGACGGCGTCCCTGCTCGCCGCGCTTGCGTGCTTGACGATAGGCCTCTTCCATGGGGTCTACTCCCTTAGTCGTTTAAACAACGATATGAACCATGGTACCACGATGCGAAACCACCACAAAGGTGCCTGTCCCCTTTGCGGTGGTTTTAGGCGATGATGGGGGCGATGGCGCGGATGCAAGCGTCGGCTGCCGTGAAAGTGGTGCTGTCGTCGCTGACGATAAAGATGATTTTGCCCTTGACGCCAAAGTCGCCGATCTCGCTAAAGAGCACGTATGGCTCCTTGTCAAAGCCAGAGATGGGAAGCACCGCGGCCTTGGTGGCGTCGGTAAGCTCATCTGCCAGCGCGTCCAACGAGGCCCACTTGGACGTGTCCTTTACGGCAACGGGCACGGCAACGCGCCCAAAGGGCATGAGGTGCACGAGCGTGTTCTTGGAGATATTTGAGTTGGGGACGATGATGGTCTGCCCGCAGGCGTCCTCGATGGTCGTATGGCGCCAGGTGATATCTTGGACCACGCCCGTCACGCCGCCGACCTCGATATTGTCGCCGGGTTTGATGATGCCCATAAAGGTCACCTGCATGCCACCGATAAGGTTTGACAGCGTGTCCTGAAAGCCGAGCGAGATGGCGATGCCGCCGACGCCAAGAGCGGCGACGAGGGCGTTTGCATTAATGCCAAAGCAGTTGTCGAGGATAAAGCTGCCGCCGATCATCCAAATGACGGCGCGCGCGATGTTGACGAAGATGCTTGATGAAGGGAGTGGGTTATCGTCGCGGTTGAGCAGGTGGTACAGGGTCTTGGACGCGACCTTGGCGGCAACGGCGGTGCCGATGGCCAAGATACCTGCCCAGATGATGTTGTGGACCCATCGTTGTGCAAAGAAATGAAGAATCGGCTCAAACAATTCCATGTAGAGAAACCTCCTAATGATCGTCCAACCATGATACCCATCAAGAAGCCCGTCCGATCAAATTGAACTGCGTCCCAAATCTTGGACGCCCTAAATAGCGACTAGGCCGCGAGGGCCTGATTCCGGAACTCCTCCGGGGTCAGGCCCTTCAATCTTACCTGCCTCCGGCGCGTGTTCCAGTGGACTATATATTCCTCCAGGTCGCGTTTGAAATCCTCGAACGTCTTCCACTCGCGGCCCCGGTAGAACTCGTCCTTGACGTGGCCGAAGAGCTGCTCGGTGGCGGCGTTGTCGATGCAGTTCGCCTTCCTGGACATGCTCTGGACGATGCCGGCGGCCTCGAGCCTAGATGTGTATGAGGCGTGCTGGTACTGCCAGCCCCGGTCCGAGTGCATGGTCGGGGCGGCGCCCTCGGGGATCTTGGACAGCAGCTCGTCGAGCATCCTCACCTGCTGTGCCATGTCGGGCGTGGTCGATATGTCGCTCGCCACGATCTCCTTGGTGCAGAAGT
>URBS01000070.1 GCA_900546085.1 uncultured Collinsella sp. | reverse complement strand
TCGCAGCGGCTCCGGTGCCCGCGCCGCCTGCCGTACCCGCCCCGGCCCCGCCGCCGCCAACGCCCGAAGCCGCCCGCACGGCTTCCGAGCGCTTCAGCGCCACGCGGATCCGTGCGAACAGCTCCTCGATCGCAAACGGCTTGGTCAGGTAATCGTCGGCGCCGGCGTCGAGCCCGGCAACCTTGTCCATCACGGCATCGCGCGCGGTGACCATGATCACCGGCACATCCTTGTGCTTGCGGACACGCCGCAGGACCTCCATGCCGTTGAGCTGCGGCAACAGCACATCGAGCAGAATCAGATCGTAGTCGCGCTCCAGCGCCAGGTTCACGGCGGTGCGGCCGTCGGCGGCGTGCTCCACTTGGTAGCCCTCGTGCTCCAGCTCGAGCGTCACAAAGCGGGCGATTTTCTCCTCGTCCTCTACGATCAGGATTCGTGCCATACGTGCCCCCATCTGCGATTACTTGTCGTCGTTCAGATTTTTCTTGATGCCGTCCGCGGCGTCGGCGGCGTGATCCATCAGGTTGTTGATACTGCCGGGCACGTCGCCGTCGCTATCGATGCGGTACCGCATGCCAAAAAACAGGCCAAGCAGCATCAGCCATATCGTAGCGCCCCAGGCAAACAGGGCGACGATAGGGATCAGGATGGGGATGTTGAGGATGATCGCATCGCGGCGCGTGGCGATAAACTTGGTGTCCAGGCTCAGGCGGAAGAGCTTTTTGAGGTACTCCCATACGCTGTCCATTTTCTTAGAGAAGTCGGTCTTTTCGCTTGACTTTTCGTAGGCGGCCTGCGCGGCGACCATCTCGGCCGAGGGTTCATCGACTGGCTCGGACTCGGTGGCGGCGTGTGCCGACGTGGTCTGGGTCTTGCCCTGCGACTCGAGCCAAATGATGGCATCCAGCACGTTGCCGTCGGCAGCGTCGAGTGCGGCCTTGGCATCGGTGTAGCTCACGTTGCACTTGGTGCGGATGGTTTCAACTTTTTCGAGGTCGTCCATGACCTGTCCTTTCGTTCGATGGGCGCGACGCCGGGCGATCTGCCCGGGCGCGAGCGTTGCGTTCGGCGGCCTGCGTTGCGCGGCGCCGCCCCGCCCTTGGTCGAACTCTATAGTGCGGGTTATAGATTAAGCGATTCTTGAGCCAAGATTAATGTTGGATGAGTTTTTGGGTGGCGGTGGGCACAGGCGGCCTTTGAGGCAAGCGCAGGCCGAGCGGCTAGAGCCCAAGGGTAAATTTGTGTCCGCACGGCGAGATATACTTATTGTCAACGTTGAGGGCGCGTCAGGGCAAAGCTGCCTGGCGCCCGCGAAATCAGAGGGGCCGCCGTGCCGCATGGCGCAAACGAGTGGGGTCCCGACGCAAACGGGGGGTCATACGTGCATATCTACGCTATGAGCGACATTCACGGGTGCTTGGACGCCTTTAAGGCATCGCTTTCCACCGTCGACCTCGATGCCGAGGACTCCAAGCTGGTTTTGCTTGGCGACTACTGCGACCGAGGCCCCGATTCACTCGGGGTCTTCGAGCTCGTCATGGACCTGCAAAAGCGCTACGGCGATCGCGTCGTGGCGCTGCGCGGCAACCACGAGGAGATGTTCCTCGAGTACATTGACGAGGTGAAGGACCCCAATTTCACGCAGGCATGGATACTTGCCGACAGCAATCTGGCAACGGCCAAGAGCTTCCTAGACGCCGAGGCGTTCAAGCATGTTAAGCACCTTTTGAGGCTCAGGAGGTTCGAGGAGGCCTATGCCTATACGGTTGAACGCATGAAGGCCGAACATGCGGACATTATCGCGTGGGTCCGCAAACTCCCTTACTTTTACGAGAGTCCCTTCGGTCAGGTCTTTGTGCACGCCGGCATTGACGAGGAAGCCGGGGAGTACTGGAAGCTTGGCACGTCTGACGAGTTGTTTACCATGATGCCGCCCGATTACGTGGGGCGTAAGTTCTACCTGGATGTTATCGCCGGACACATCAACACCGAGGCGGTCTCGGGCATTGCGGGCTACCGCGGTATCTGGCATGACGGGGCCAGCCATTACTGCATTGACGGGAACGTAGTTCAGCACGGCGAGGTCGTCGTGCTGAACTACGACTCGAAAACAGGGAAGTACAGCGGGCAAGGGCTGGAGTAGGTTGGTGGGCGATTATTTGTCTGCTAGTTTACGCAGTGCTTTTATAAGCCATCCGTTCATCGCTTCCGAGGGATATGTTATTGTCCTGGGCTTTGGGGCCGTCTCCGGTTTAACAAGCTGTAGCTTGATGCGCCTGTTTTCAGGCTGGTTAGGGGAACACAATAACTGTAAATGCAGCGCACCTAAATCGCCCATGTCCCACGATTTAATATGTTGATACAGGCAATGATATTCGTGCTGCTCATTGCTTAAGGCATGGGCGACATCGAGATAAGCGAGCTCGGAGATGAGCACATGCCATTGCTGGTTTAAAAATCGTTCGCCATTCTTTCCTTTAATTAAAAAGGGATCAAAGGCATCGATTTCTGCAACCGTATCTTTATCGAAGTAAAAATGATAGTGCTGCTGATCGTCGGTGCGGCGCTTGAGCACAAGGTAGAAAGTGGCGTCATCTGCTGATGCTTTTATGCCATTATCTTCACACCAGGCATTCCATGTATTGTTTTTGAGAGCAGCTTTCATCCCCTTAAGTTTGTTTTCATCAAGACCATTTAGAGTGAGCACTGTCTCACCAAGCTTGTAGGCATCGTCCTTGGTGCAGCTTTCAGGTTTATTGCACAGAGCGACAAAGTCCTTGACGTCTATTGGGTCGCTATGTGGCTCTTCAATTGGGGATACACTGTTGCGCGCGCTGTCGACACGGCTGAAAAACTCCCGAAGATTGTCCAAAACGGCGTGGTTGACTTCGTTCATATCTGGATTCCTTTCTCATCAGGAAACATGTCTCATTATAGGCATGCCTGCGGTCGTAGCGGCCAGGGGCGCAAGCATTAGTGAGGGTCCCAGAGAAGGCGAAAGACGGGCCCTCGGAACAGCCAGGAATCAAGGTCTAATACTTTTCCTGAGAAGTGAACGAGCTAAATCGAACCCCCGAAGCATCGACACTTTAGAGGTTCCGTTTCCTGCAGTTTTAACGTTGGAATCCTGCGATTTTGCCACTGGAAAATGAGGATGCTCCAGGGGTCCAAAAACAGACGTTCACTTCACGGAAAAGTATTAGACCTCGATGGAGAAGAGCTGTTGCCAAGCAGCAGGGCAGCGGCAGAAAAGGGACAAACAAGGCATGCCGATCATATAGAATCAAAAACACGTTGCAAAAGTCTGAAAATATCCTACAATTGCGACATGAAGTACTTTAGCAACATAACGGCGATAAGTGAGCTTTCCGAGAGCGAGGGCGTGTTCACTACGGCCCAAGCGGCTCGCATGTTCATCTCTCGAGATGCGCTGGCACACTCATGCCGCGCGGGGCGTCTTGAGCGGATATGCCACGGCGCCTACCGGATGGTTGGAACACAGCGCCGAGACACCGACGAGCTCAACGCTCTTTGGAAGCTCACCAATCCCTCCCTTTGCGCGTGGGAGAGAAAGCGCCAGTGGGATGGCATTGCCGTGAGCGGTACGACTGCGGCGAACCTACAGCAAATGGGCGATTTCTATCTGTCCCCCTACAGAATGACCGCACCCATGCGCATCAATACAAGAAACGAATCCCTTTCTTTTGCAAAGCGCGAGATTGCTGAGCAGGATATCGTTTGGCTCGACGACCTGCCGGTAACCAAACCCGAGCGCACGCTTGTCGATCTTTGCCTCGATTGCGAGGATCCTTCATTAATCATCGATGCCTATCACGACGCGCTTGGGCGTGGGCTCGATACGCAGCGGCTGAAAGAACTCGTGGAAGAGAACTCTAAAACCGCCAAACGACGCGAACTGATGAGGCCATTGCTGGTTGTGCTAAACGGCTAATGCGAAACGGAGGACATGGGATAGTTAAGCCGGCGGCAGGACCAGTTCCTGCCGCCGGCTTGGGACGTTGCTGCCGTCTATGCTCTATTCGCAGGTCTGGTCGACCACCTGAGTGACGGCCTTCTTTGCGGCTTCGAGGTCGCGCTGGGCTTGGGCGACGGCAGCCTCGGCTTGTTTCTTTGCGTCTACGACCTCGGCGAAGCGATTGATGGATTCGCTGTACTCGCGCGTGCGCGGGTCGAGCGCTGGCGGGACTTCGATCTCGAACAGGTCGTTAGGGCGGATGGCGCGGATGCTGGCTGCTTCGGTTAATGCTTGAATCAGCTGCGCTCCATGGCCTTCTGTAAGGTATCCAACGATTATCTCCGAAAACACCACGCGCTCCTCTTCGGTCATCGTTTGGAACGACGGGCGAATGACGGTGGTGTTATGCGAAGCAACCAGGTGTTGCTTCGCGTCATCGGCGCTGACGACGAGCAGGTTGGACGCGCCGTAGCGACCCAGCATGCGTGGCATGACGATATCTCCAGCGCGGAGTTCGTAGCGATCGAGAACGCTGGGGTTCACCTTTACGATTTTGGAATCCGAGCCATTTGCACTCTCTACAGCATCTACGGGTAGAAGGTTGCCGTCTTGAAAATCCTGAGATGAGATGCGGCGTACCTCGATTGCATCAATGTCGTTTGATGTGGTGCTCTCGCGGGGCATAAATGGAGCTACTCGCGTAAAAGCGTCACCGAGCGTAGCCCTGTAGTTTCGGGTGAGGCTGATAAGGCTGATTTTGCCTTTTGAGAGGGCTGCGCGATGCAGCAGCAATTCACGCGTGGCAAAAGTGGACGTTTCGATAGGCGTTGATCTGGACGTATTGGTATCAATGCGGGTCCAGTCGGGGGAGATAGCAAAGGTGATATCTGAGTAATACGATGTTTCTGTCACATATCGAAAACGCGGCCCGGATTCGATTGCGCTGCGAAATGCAACGCTGCGATTTCCCGAAGACAGTATGAGAAGCGCGCTTGTCATGTAGGGCCTGGGTTCAGAAAGTGGCAAATACACGACGCTCTCGATGAGTCCTTCGCGTATCAGGATCGTGCGCGCCTGCTCGGCTTTATCGAGTAGGTCGGCGGGCAGCACTACGGCTGCGCGAGTGCGATTCGAAAGGGCGAGCGCATACAGACACCAAATAAAGGGACCCCAGTCACAGAAATCGAGGTAGCCGGGCTCTAAGTAATCGATCAAGGCGATACATTCTTTTTCGATGTCGTGTTTGCCCGTACAGTAATACCCCGATGCGTCGATAAACACCGGAGCCTCATCGCCATTGCCCGCGCCCTGCCTGCCGGGTTCAAGCTCGCAAATATCGGGTACGCCGTTGCTGTTCAGACTGAAACATTCACGAAGCGCCTTACAGTCGATGGCGCCAGGCAGACGGACGGTGAGTAGACGGCTGCCCTGCTCCAGATTAAGCGCGCGTGAGAGGGCGGCGGCGGTGAGACGTGGCAATGATGTTGTTTCACGCATGTATAGAGCCCTTTCTTCTTAGTGGGTTATATATTAGCAGAAAATTTTGAAAATTTCTAATGACGAGAACAAAGTACCGTGCTATCCTCGAAGCAATCCAAAACCAACTCAATACAAACTGCTTGATGCAATCGCTACACAGCTTTTAGGTAAACTGCGCTATCAAGCAGGGTGATTTCACTAACGAAGCTACAGGTTAGGTCGATTGTCATGGTCCATGCCTCAGACAATTCTAAAACCTAGAACAGACTTATCGACAAACATCCGCAACCGGATAGGAAGAAGCATTCATGAAGAATGAAGACAGCATTTACGAGGTGTTCCTCAACACGATCGACGAAGATCTCCGTTGCATGTGCGAAAAGAACGGGAAGGCAGAGCAGCCGCTTCCGTATCCGTACTGCGGCGAGCAGGATACCGAGCGCTTGGCCAAGGCACTCGTTGATGTGCTGGAAAAGCACTCGCCCGATATTCCCGGGCTGGTGCCCGAGCAGTATCGAGACGATGTGCACGAGGCCCGCGAGCTTTTGGCCGCAGCGTCGCTCGCTTTGTTGTCGCTGTATTTTCCCCAGCGCGATAACTGCGCGCACTGCATGGCCATCTTAATTGGCATGTTTGAGCACGGAAGCAATCCGCGCTTTAAGTCGAGCGGTGTGCGCATGTTCGAGCAGGTTACGACAGGTATGAAGTACTCGTCTGAACAAGGTGGATATATTCTGTCTCGCTTTGTGCGAAGCATCGACTACAAAAGACCCTGCGACCACGTGCATCGCGATGGGTCGCGCGGTTTTACGGCGGACGAGGACGATGCCGTCATGTTTTATAAGCGCTATCTCAAGGTGCAGAGACGCGTCTTCGATACCAGTCCGCGTTTCAACTTTGAGCTATGCGTCAAACGCCCGTTTGAGGCGCTTTCGGACAATCGACAGAACTTTTATTGCATGGAGGAAAAGATGGAAATCGATTTGGCAACTAAGGTGCAGGAGCTCCGGGACCGCTACACCCTCAACTACGCTCAGGCCAAGGGGTATGACCTGCTCGATAAGCTGATGATCGAGTCACTGCTTGCGTATCTGCGCGACGGGACGGTTTCAACCGCGGCACGTGAGAGCTATGTGGCGCAAACCGAGCGCCTGATTGACGGCGTGGTCAAGTTGCCGCGCGCGGCGAACCCCAAGGAGGGCGCAGACGTCGACCGTATTTCCTAGCAACTAAGCAGATCTTTTGACAAGAAAGGGGCCGTGATATGTCGGTCATTAAGATGTACGGCTATGAGGCCGCGCAGCAAACGGAGTATCAAACCAAGAAGTGGGCGACCAGGGAGGAAATGCAGACGCTGTCATCCGGCGACGAGCAGCGCGATGTGATCTTGGCGCATGATGCCACGGTGGCTTTCTACGAGGGCGACAAGCACTGGGAGACGAGTGTATCCAACAATGTGTTTGCCTTTGGCGGGACCGGCAGCGGCAAAACAGCAAGTTTCATTTTGCCCAACCTGCTCAATCACCACGAGTGCTGCTATGTGGTCACAGACACCAAGGGCGAGCTGCTGCGCCGTACGGGGAAGGGCTTTGAAGAGGACGGTTACGAGGTAACGGTTCTCGACACCATCAATCCCGAGCAGTCGTCCGGGTACGATCCCCTGCGCTACGTGATGGATGTCGAGGATATCCCCACCACGGTGGCGTCAATCATGGAAGGGGTCGATCCTGACAGGCGTAGCTTTAGGGCCGATCCGTTTTGGGACAACGCAAACGATCTACTGCTCCGGGCGATTGTTGGAATCCTGTTCCTCTTGGAGTGCCTTGCCGGCACACTTGCGCCGAGTGGGAACCCCGCAGCTCCGCGCCGCTATCTTAAGATGAACAACGTCTTTAAGCTGGCGGCACTCATCAAGGTTACGGGAGATGGCGAGGGACGATTCCCGCTGGATCACCTTGTGGAGCAGGTGGAGTCCAAGGAATTTCTTGGCAAGTATGATTCTGCGAACGCGGACCTGTATGGCGTTGAGCAGTATCGTGATTTTCGCGGGGCAGCCGATAGGACGCTTAAGAGCATTCTGATCACGCTCAACGCGACCATCTCGCGGCTTAAGACTCCCCAGCTCATGCGCGTCTTTGAGAAAGACGAGATGCGCCTCGACCGTATCGACGAGGGCAAGCGCGTAATCGATCTTAAGGTGAGCGACAACGACTCGACCAATGCATGGCTTGCGAACGTTGCCCTTAAGCAGCTGTTTAACCTGGCCCAGCGCCGCGCTGATTCCAACCCCAGCGGGCATTTGCAGCGCCACGTGCAGTTTATTCTGGATGAGTTTCCCAACGTGGGCCGCATTCCCGATTTTGAGCGGAGTATTGCGACCGTGCGCAGCCGTGGCATTAGCTTTTTGATGTGCGCGCAATCGCTGAGTCAGCTCGATGGTGTGTACGGCAAATCCGCAGCGCTTACCATCCTCGATAACTGCGACAGCTTGATCTATATGGGCGGCGGCAGCAACATCGCGACACAGGAGTACATAAGCAATCTGTGCGGCGAGTCGGTTCTGGGCACCAATTACGTGGGCGCCGAGCGCACTGCCGTCGATGTGCGCGGTTGCGTGATAACCCCGGGCGAGGTGGGGCTTATGCCGCGTACCGACTGCCTGGTCAAAGTAACCGGCATGCGCCCCTTCCGTGCCAAGAAGTATTTTTGCGGCGACCATCCCAATGCGGCCAAGTGGCTGAGGGATTAGTCCTTGCAGCTTCGCGCGCTCAATCTTGCCTATTTGACCGCACGGTTTCCATTGGCCGCTAGCCGTGCGGCCTCGTTTTACTTCCTTACCGATTCCGTTTAGAGGGGAATTACCATGTCCGTTATGTATCGTGAGCCTAGCATTATCAAGAAGTCCAAGGACGGTCGCGTTGCCGCCGTCGATATGGCAAGTGAGCTGCTTAACAGCCGCGTGCTGCTGCTGGAAGGCGAGGTCAACGATGTGACCTGCAATGGCCTCATTAAGTCCATGCTGGTGCTGGAACATCAAAGCGCGACCGAGCCCATCACCCTCATCATCAACAGCCCAGGCGGCAGCGTTACGGCGGGGCTGGCGCTCATCGATACCATGCAGTCGCTCGACTGCCCCGTGATCACGGTGGGCGAGGGCGTCGTGGCCTCGATGGCCGCGGTGATCCTGGCCTGCGGCGACCACCGCCAGGTGTACCGCCACACGCAGGTGCTCATCCACCAACTGATGGGCGGCACAGGCATGGCGCAGCAGACCGATATCGAGATTGTGGCCCAGCATACAGCGGCCACGCGCGCCGAGCTGGACGAGCTGCTGGCCGAGCATGGCAACCTGAGCGCCCAGGAGTTCCACGAGCTCACCGAGCGTGACTGCTGGTGCAATGCCAAGCGCGCCCTAGAGCTGGGCCTGGTGGACGAGGTGATTGCGCCCAGCAAGAAAGCGCTCTAGTGGGGTGCATGCCTTACAAGCACGTTAAACAGGGCGAATGAGCACGCAGTTGAACAGCCAGAAAGAGGTTGAACATGAGCAGGATTTGGGATGTCGACGGTATTGAGTGGGAAGATCTGCCCACCGTGAGCGACCTGCTGTGCGCTGCGGACACAAAGATCCTGGCACGCGAGGTTGCCCTGCGATACGGCGGCAAGCCGGACGACCGTGGCCGTGTCGATAGCGAGCGCAACCTAAAGCGTGTCCGCCGCAAGGTCAAAAAGCTGCGCAAGATCGACCCCGAGCCCAGTGACAAGATCGTCCTGTTGCCCAAGCATGTCATCAATCGTCGCGATGCGGGCCACGGCTTTGACTATTACGACGTAGAGCCGTGCGCCTTTACGCGCAGTGGCGTGCAAAGGTCAGGGGAGGACGCGTGTGCTGAGGTGTACCCGTGGGAACTGTTCCTACTGAACGAGGAGCCTGCAAGCGTCGTTCTGGGCTATCGCGTATGGCTCGGCGGCGAATGGGACCTATGCGAACGTTATCGCTTTTTGGCTGTGGTGTGCGCCAGCGCGCTGCATCGCATCCGCGAGCAAAAGGAGCTGCGCAAGTGCCTCAAGAAGGACGATGCAGCCTGTGACATGGACGAGGACGAGGCAATCGAAGGCATTCGCCGCGACGTGCTGTATCCCGAGGAAGTGATCACCGCCAAGCTCGGCGGCTATTGGGATGCGAGTCTGGGGCTCGATCTGCCCTGGAAGGATGAGCATTTCGAGACCTGCGTGCGAATCGACAGGGCTATCGATGACCTGTTTGCCGAGGAGACGAAGCGCTGCGCTGCGGAGCTTGGGGGGGAAGCTCGAGCGCGGGTACGAGGAGCGCGACGAGCAATTTGACGAGAATTTGCTGAACGGGACGCTCTCGTGAACGGTTGCTGGCAGTCCGAAAAATAATCTGTCCGCACGAAATGGTAGAAAGATAGCGCAAATGGAATTTGTACTTTAAGGAGTTAACAATGGGAATCGCCTATAAGGAACTGTTTCGTGTAAACCGTCCTATCTGTGGTCCTGGACCAGGAGGTTTCTTCATTAAAAGATTCAAGGAAAGCGGCTACAGTGAGGCTGAATTAATCGATCTAATTACGGAGATGGACTTTTCTTCAGTTGAACGAGGCGTGAACATTAGCCTATGCGAGAAATGCAGGATAGTAAAATGGGCGGTTGAAAAGACGTGTTATACGGATTGGGCCCCCACTATCATTTGCCTGGTCTTAACGGTTACAACCGGCTTTTCAGTTTTTGGATGGACTGATCAAACAACAATGCCCTCTCTTGGTGACTTGAATGCATTCCTGTTTCCGGTGGCTGTTCTAGTTGGCTTACTGGTGTATTCAGTTGCTAGGTTTCAATTTGAGCTTAAGAAGTCAAGGTTGCTGTGCGCCTTGGATCATATTGAGGCTATTGAGAAGGCGGGACAGGATTGCAAGGCTAAGTAAGTTCGCGAACCTGCAAGAATGGTGACCGTACCATTAAGGGGGATTGTATGCGAGCGCGCAGTCGGTCGGCGGGTTTATCTTTGATGTGAATCGATGCTAGTTGGTTACGTACAATTGACATTACGTCTATGAATCATTGCTGTGGAGGTCTCCGCTATGCCAACGCTCAATTGGATGGGCAAGGATAAGGTCATCAACCATCATCGCGATGTCCCTTACCGCATCTTGGAGCGCGTTCCCGAAAAGGGCGTGCTCGATAGCCATGGATCTGATTGCGGAAACATGGTTATCCACGGGGATAACTTGGAGGCGTTGAAGGCCTTGCTGCCCGAGTACGAGGGCAAAGTGGATTGCATCTATATTGATCCGCCGTACAACACCGGCAACGAGGGCTGGGTCTATAACGACAACGTGAATGATCCTCGCATTAAGAAATGGATTGGCGAGGTTGTCGGCAAGGAGGGCGAGGACTTCTCTCGTCATGACAAGTGGCTATGCATGATGTATCCAAGGCTACGCCTGCTTGATAAACTTCTTAAGGAAGATGGCACGATTGTCATTAGCATTGGCTTGCACGAAGTCAATAATCTTGTTCAGCTCTGCAACGAGATTTTTGCCCCAAAAAAGGTCCAGCTTGTTACCGTTCAAACATCGGGAGGAAAGCCGTCTGACGGATTTAATGTCTCGCAGGAGTATCTAATATTTATTTGCCCGCGAGATTTCTCTCCTAACCCGCTTAGTTTTAGCGGAGGTAAAAGCCGCTCGCCTTTCGAGGGAATGACACTCAGCACATTCGATAAAACGCAAAGGCCAAATCAGACATACCCTATCTTTGTAGACAAAGAGACAATGGCCGTTTTGGGCTGTGGAAAAAGTCTAAAAGAGTTGGTGGATGAGGGACTGTATACCGGCGATCTAGAAGACTATGAATACACCTGTGCCGTCCCTGACGGTGCAAGCGCCGTGTGGCCTATAACTTCAAAGGGCAAAGAATGCGTCTGGAGATTGGCTCCTGACAGATTTCTGGGCGACTGGGAGAAGGGCTATATTAAAGTCTCGCCTAATACCAATAGTGCCATAAGCAATGATTACAGCATCCAGTATTTGCCAAGTGGCGTTATCAAAAAGATTCAATCTGGCGATCTCGAAGTCGTTGGCAAGGAGATCGGA
>URBS01000069.1 GCA_900546085.1 uncultured Collinsella sp. | reverse complement strand
TAAGCTAGTGACTGGAGTTCAGACGTGTGCTCTTCCGATCTCGGCGTGCCGTCCCGTTTTTTGTTCGCTACATTCCTTACTGGTACCGGCAAAAAAGCTGATAGAGTAGGTCAAACGTGTCGAACGCGAACGGCGGGGGAGAGGTTGCCGTCCATGCTGGATCTCAAAGATATTTGCAAAAGGTATGTTGCGCAGTCGTTTACGCAGGTGGCGCTCGACAGCGTAAGCCTGTCTTTTCGCGATAACGAGTTCGTAGCCATCCTGGGTCCCTCGGGCTCGGGTAAAACTACGATGCTCAACGTCATCGGCGGACTCGATCATTTCGATTCCGGCGACCTGCTGATCGACGGCATCTCGACCAAGGACTTCAGCGACCGCGATTGGGATGCCTACAGAAACAATCGCATTGGCTTTGTGTTCCAGAGCTACAACCTCATTTTGCATCAGACCATTTTGGAAAACGTTGAGTTGGCGCTCACGCTCACGGGCGTAGGGCGTGCTGAGCGCCGCCAGCGTGCGCGCAAGGCGCTCGAGGCGGTTGGTCTGGGCGAGCACGTTAACAAGCGTCCGAGCCAGCTTTCGGGCGGCCAGATGCAGCGCGTGGCCATTGCCCGCGCCTTGATCAATGATCCCGAGATTGTGCTGGCTGACGAGCCGACCGGCGCCTTGGACTCGACGACATCCGTACAGGTCATGGATTTGCTCAAGGACGTTGCGCGCGACCGTCTGGTCATCATGGTCACGCACAATCCCGAGCTGGCGTACAGGTACGCCACGCGCATCGTTACCCTGGCTGACGGCAAGATCACCGACGATTCAGATCCCTTTGATGCTGCCGAGGCCGCGAGTCGCGAGGCCAAGCCCACGCGCAAAACCTCGATGAGCTTTGTGACGGCGCTGGGGCTTTCTGCCCGAAACCTCATGACCAAGAAGGGCCGTACGGCCATGACGGCCTTTGCAGGTTCGATTGGCATTATTGGCATCGCGGCGATTCTGGCGCTCTCCAACGGCGTAAACGGCTACATCAAAAAGGTCGAGGAGGACACGCTCTCGAGCTACCCGCTTACGATTTCCAAACAAGATTACGACCTGTCGTCCATGATGGGCGGGCATGGGGCTACCGATGAGGAGGCGTCCAAGGGCGAGGACTCGTCCGATGGCGCTACCGGCGGCAAGGCTCAGGGGACCGATAAGATCCCTGTGGTCACGGCCGTAAAGGATATGTTCGCAAGCGTTAAGTCCAACGACATGACGAGCTTTAAGGCATGGCTCGATGCCGGTGGCGACGGCATCGATAAAGAGGTCAACGCCATTCAGTACGGCTACGGTGTATCGCCGGTTGTCTATCGTGCCGGCAAGGGCGACGAGAAGCCCGTTCGGCTTGTCCCCAACGCTATGACCGAGGCCATGAGCGGAGGCGCGAGCTCAGCGGCAACGGTGAGCATGGATTCCATGGGAACCTCGGTCTTTAACGAGATGATTGACGACCAGAGCCTGCTCGACAGCCAGTACGATGTCGTTGCCGGCCATTGGCCCACGTCCGCCAACGAAGCCGTGATGGTGCTTTCGAGCCGCGGCACGGTGGGCGACTATACGCTCTATAGTATCGGTGCGCTGGATATCGATGAGCTCAACGACCTGGTTAACAGTGCTATGACGGCTGACGGTGGGGTCGAAGCGCCCAAGACCGGCACCGACTTTACCTACGACGATGCGCTGTCCACGACGTTTAAGGTGCTGTCGCCGGCCGATGCCTATCGCAAAAACGAAGAGACCGGCATGTGGACCGACATGTCTGGCGACGCCGACTTTATGACGTCCAAGGTTGCCGACGGTATTGACGTGCGCATTGTGGGCGTGGTGCGACCTAACGAGACGGCTAACGCGAGCGCATTGTCCCCGGGCATTGCCTATACGCATGCGCTGACTCGCCAGCTTATGGAGCGCGCTGCCGATTCGCAGATTGTGCAAGAGCAGCTTGCCCACCCCGAGACGGATGTCTTTACGGGCAAAACCTTCGACGAGCTGCAAGGCGAGGCCAAACAAGGCGTGGATCTGGGCAGCATGTTCAGCGTGGACGAGGCGGCACTGAAGAGCGCATTCTCGTTCGATACGTCTGCGCTTTCGGGCACGGCCAGCGGTATGGACCTTTCTGGTATCGACTTGTCCGGTCTGGACATTGACCTTTCGGGCGTTGGGAAGGACATCGACTTCAGCGACATCATGGCCAAAGCGCCGGCTCCAGATTTCTCGGGCATCTTTGACGGTCTGGAGCTCACACCCGAGCAAATGCAGCAGGTGGGAGCGCTTGCCAACCAGCTGTTTGAGGGCTTTATGCGGTCTGATCAGTTTAAGGCGCTGTCGCCCGAAGATCTTAAGGACGCGGCAAAGCTTGCTGCCGCGTTCTCGACGTATCTTGAGCATGATGCCGCCGCCCAGCAATGCCTGGCACAGCTCAAGGCGCTTGGCGGCGACGCCTTGGCCGAGCGTCTGCAGCAGGCGATGACCGACTATGTGCAAAAGCAGCTGGCTCCGTATCTGCAGCAGTCTATGGATCAGGTGATGAAGGCAATCAGCGAGCAGATCGCGATGACGGTATCAGCCCAGCTCAAGATGGGTACGGCGGGACTTATGGACCAAATGGCGACGCAGATGTCTTCGAGTTTTGCCAGCTTGGCAAGGGCGATGCGCGTGGATGCGAGCGCCTTTGCTCGTGCCATCCACTTCAACATGGATGCCGAGGACCTGAGTTCGCTCATGATGAGCTATGCCAAGGCGTCGAAGCTCACCTACGACAACAATCTGACTACGTTGGGCTATGCGGACGAGGCGGACCCTATCTCGGTCAAGATTTTCCCGCGTGACTTTGAGGCCAAGGAGCGCGTACTCGATCACATCGATGCGTACAACAGACAGGTCAAAGCTGCTGGCCATGATGAGCAGGCAATCTCGTACACCGACTACATGGGCATCATCATGGGTTCGGTGACCGACATCGTGAACACCATCAGCTTGGTGCTCATTGCGTTCGTGAGTATCAGTTTGGTGGTGAGCTCCATCATGATCGGCATCATCACCTACATCAGCGTGCTGGAGCGCAAAAAGGAGATTGGCATCCTGCGCGCGATCGGCGCGTCAAAGCGCAACGTGGCCAACGTATTCAATGCCGAGACCTTTATCGAAGGTTTCATTGCCGGCGTCTTTGCCATTGTCGTTGTGGTGGCCGTGAGTTTTCCGGTTAATGCCTGGGCGCTTGCGGCCAAGCAGGTGCCCAACCTGATGAGCCTGCCCGTTCAAGACGCGCTGATGCTCATTGTAATTTCGGTGCTGCTGACGGTCGTTGCCGGCCTGCTGCCTGCTCGCAGCGCATCCAAGAAAGACCCTGTGGAAGCCCTACGCTCCGAATAATGTGACAAAGGGACAGTCCCTTTGTCGCATTGGGGGACCAATTACCGTTCGGCACGTTAAGGGTCCCCGCTCCCCGCTTAACACTTGACGAAGGATCTCCATCTTTATATACCTATCGGTAGGCATATAGGTTGCATTGCCGATAGAAACGGAATAACCATGACTCTCATCGCACCAGCCGAAAAGGACCGCCCCCGTGAGAGCGGCGCATTTGCTTGGATTGTCGTTATTGCGCTCGGTTTAATGTCTGCGGGAACAACCGGCACCTACAGCATCATTGCCGGCTCATTCATCGCTCCTGTATGTGAAGACCTGGGCTTTGACTACACTTCTTTCTCTTTCTATTTCACCGCGATTCTTCTTGGCCTTGCGCTTGGGCTTCCGCTTTTGAGTCGTTTCATTCCAAAAGTAATCGGCAAACCATGGCATATTTGCGTTGAACTCGTCCTTATTGCCGCCGGCGCCGCAATGGCGTTCTACACCGAGGTCTGGATGTTCATCGTCTCCGCCGCAGTGATCGGCATCTGCTTTTCGTTCACAACGGGTGTCTGCATGTCCGATGTCATTGACCAATGGTTCAGTAAATCGTCTGGTCTTGCCATCGGCCTTGCGTGGGGCGTTAATTCTCTCTGCACGCTGCTATTGAGTCCTGTCATTACACTGGTCATCGAGCAGCAAGGCTGGCGTACGGGTTACATCGTACTTGCGGCCGTTTCTGCAGCCATGATATTGCCCACAAGCGCATTTATCATTCGCCTTAAGCCTTCTGATCGCAATATGCTTCCGTACGGAGAGACTACCTCCGAAACCCATGAGAGCCACAGCGCCGATGAAAAGGAAGATGTCTCTTCGGGCCTGGCGCTCCGCGATGCCGCGAAAACGCCATCTTTTATTCTCTGCGCCTTTCTGCTCTGCGTGGCGCAACTCACCTGCTGCATGAACCAGCTGTTCCCGACCTATGCAAGCGAGGTCGGCTTCAATCCCATCGTGGGAAGCCTAATGGTTTCGGCGGCTTCGCTCTCCGATATTATCCTAAATCCCTTCGTAGGCAAAACATGCGACAAGCTCGGTGCTATTAAAGCAACGGTCGCATGGACGGGAGTCAGCATTCTTTCATTCCTACTTCTCATCTTTGGCGGAAGCAACGAGACCGTTTCCATCATCGCGGCCGGCGTAAACGACGTCATGTTCGCCATCGTTGGAACTGCAATGCCGATGATTCTCCTCTCGCTCTTCGGATCACGCGATTTTGGAAGGATCTATTCGATTATTTGCTCAGCGGGCTATGTTGTCGGAGCTTTCGGAATGCCAGTCATGATGAAGGTTTACGGTATGGCAGGGTCTTTCCAAGGAGTATTCGTTTTCTGTATCATCTGCAACCTTCTGATTGCGACATTTGCTTTAGTTTCCGGTCTCCTCAATAAGACTACCGCGAAATAACCTGACCAACGAACTGCCCTTCAGCCCTGTCATTTGTCTCCGCAAGTTAAAACGAAATTGGGGCCGATTCCAACATAGCTGGAATCGGCCCCAATTTCTATTCAACAACTTTTGCAATCATCGCGAACACGGGTTTCGGACCATTCCGCGACCCCGCAAGTCGTCGCATCGCGCTTGCCAAGGTGCCTCTGTTATTACGCGCCTATTTAAACATGAGTTCGACGATTCCTGCCCAAACAGCCTTTTCATCGATGTCTTCATCTTGGGCAACGGTATTGCTCGCTCCCTCAAGTACGGTGTAAAGAATCTGCACGTACAGCATGACGTCTGTTTCATCGGAAAACGCGCCAATTTCTAGGCCATGGAGAAGGATGTCTTTAAGCGCGTCCATAGTTCGGTTGATCGCCGTTGCCTGACGTTCCTGAACTGCAGGGATTCGATTTGCCTGAATACTGACCTCGGCCAGCACGCGACGGCGCTTTTCATCACTACGATAGCCACCTATAACCGAATTGCCGAGCTCGATAAGCGCCGCCTTGAATCCGTCCCTATCGACTATTAGCGAGTAGTCGCGCTGATAGTCGATAGTCGGAAACATACTATCTAAGAGCGTGGTAAAAATATCCTCTTTAGAGGGAAAGTAGTAGTACACCGATGGCTTGGATATACCGACACGGTCGCAGATTTTTCCAATGGACGCCTTGTCGTAACCGACTTCTGCCACAAGATCATACATTGCGTCCAATATTTTTCCCTTTGTGCTCACGCTTCACTTCTCCATTGCAAATCACTTCCGCATTGCCAACATTATTAAGAATGGCAACGGAACATCAATTCGTGTCCAAACACGACCACTATAAACGGTGAACGGTAGGTATCGACAGGCGAATGGCAATTATACAAAAACACCTACCGAACGGTAGGTATAGTAGTACTATAGCTGGTGTAACCCCGCTATTGTCGCGGCCGGACAGCATTGCGGGAAACCCGACGGAAGGACCACCATGTACGAGAACTATCGTATGCCGGGCGAGTTTGAGAAGCGCTCCAACGTCTATGTGACATGGCTTCCCGATTACATTCGCGCAGAGGGCTTCGATAATCGCCAGCCCTGCGTTGACGTAATTAAAGCTTTGCTTGAGTATGGCGACGTTACGGTCAACCTCAACTGTGGCACCCCCGGCTCCTACGAGGAAGCCTGCTCGCGCCTTAAAGAAGAAGGGGTGGATCTCGACCGTATCCAGATTACGCAGTTCGAAGACTCCAACTTCTACGTTCGCGACAACGGCCCCAGCATCATGGTCGACGACGAAGGCCATTCCTATATGGTCAACCCCGCTTGGACCTATTATGGCGTGTGGGACAAGAACTCCCCAGAGTGCCAGTCCGCACGCAGGGCAGCTGTTCACATGGCGGTTGCGCTCGGGTGCTTCGATATCGTCAATTCCGAAATGGTTTCGGAGGGCGGCGACCGCGAGTTTGACGGTCACGGCACCTTGATCGCCATCGAGGACACGGAATGCCGCAAGCGCAATCCCGAGTTCTCAAAAGAGGAAGTGGAGGCCGAGTACAAGCGCATCTACAACCTCAACAAGGTTATCTGGCTGCCGCAGCCTATGCTTGAGGACGACGACTATCGACTGGGCATCCTCGACGAGAAGGAAGATGGAACTCCTGTCTTCGGCATGAGCTTCGCCGCCCACATCGATGAGATGTGCCGCTTTATCACCCCGAACAAGATTCTTCTTGCCGAGGTATCCGATGAGGAGGCCGCCTCGAGCAAGGCGGGCGCGGAATCGCGTCGTCGCATCGACGCCGCCTACGAGATTCTACGCGCCGAGACGGACTGGGAGGGCAAGCCCTTCGAAATCGTTCGCATGCCCACTGCCGAGCCGATCGAGGTTGTCATCGCCCCCGGCGACGAGGACTACGAGCTGTATAAGGGCTTCATCGACGAAATGGGCGGCAAGTTCATGGATGGCACCCCTTGGCCCGAAGGCCCCGTTCACTTTTATGCCGCAGCAAGCTACTGCAACTTCCTCATCTGCAACGGCGTCGTTCTTGGCCAGCGTTATTACCACGAAGGCATGAGCGAAGTCGTGAAGGAGAAGGACGAGCAGGCCAAGGCGGTTCTTGAGAGCTGCTTCCCCGATCGCAAGGTCATCATGATCGACTCTCTCGCGCTTAACCTGTCCGGCGGCGGCGTGCACTGCTGGACCAAGGACGTGGCCGCCAGCTGCTAGCAAGTTCTTAAACTTGCGCTGCCTGATCCAAGCGCCACATTTACAGTCCCCGAGGGATATCCGTGTTTCCCTCGGGGGCGCATTCGACACTTACCCATCAAACAATTGAAAGGAAATAGGCATGAACAACAGCCTTCGCGGTCGCGACTACCTCAACATCCACGATCTTTCCTCTGAGGATTTCCGTTACCTCATCGATCTTGCCTGGAACCTCAAGGCCCAGAAAAAGTCCGGTGTCGACCAGCGCTACTTCCCCGGCAAGAACGTTCTCGCCAACTTTGAGTGGGGCTCGACCCGCACTCGTTGCGCCTTTGAGACCTCTTGCAACGACCTGGGCATGGGCTTCACCTATCTGACCAACTCCCACATGGGCGATTGCGAGACCATCGAGGATGCCATGCGCGTCTTCAACGGCATGTATGATCTCATTGTCTATCGTGCACAAAAGGACGAGCAGTTCCTCTATGATGTCGCCGACTTGGTCGATATTCCAGTCATCAATGCCCTCACCCTCGGCGATCACCCGACCCAGATGCTCGCTGACGCTCTCACGATGGAGGAGCAGTGGGGTGGTCTGCGCACGAGCCGTGGCAAGAAGATGGCCTTCGTTGGCAACTGCGCCGGCGCCCCCGTGTGGTATGGCCGTCTGTGCGCGATGCTCGACATGGACTTCCTCGCCATCGGCCCCGACGACCTCCGTCACCAGATGTGCAAGGAAATGATCGAGGAGGTTGAGGCCTGCTACGCCAAGTACGCGCCTAACAGGACCTTCACCATCACCTCTGACCTTGATGCTCTGGACGGTGTCGACGTAATCGTTACCGAGGAGTGGCGCTACATCAACCCCGAGTGCGGCGACGAGGTTCTGGACCCTGACGACTACAACTCTTGGCTTGGCGACGCCGAGTCCCTGTACCCCTATCGCGTCACCAGTGAGCTGTGCAAGCGCACCAACAACCCCGACATCTTCTGCATGCACGAGCTCCCCTCTGTTCACAACGCAAATCACCGCGTTGGCAAGATGTTGCTCGACCAGTGCAAGAACGACCTGCATCGTGAAATCATCACCGAGGGCTTTGAGATTGCGGACGAGTGCTTTGAGGCCAACGCGTCGGTCATCTTCCGTGAGGCAGAGAACCGTCAGCACACCATTAAGGCCGTTATGTGCGCCCTTCTGGGTCTCTAGGAGCTGTATCAATGGAAAATGCAAAGTTAAAGAGCAGCAAGGTTTACGCATGGGTTCTCGTGATCGCGCTCGGCCTCATGTCTGCCGGTACGACCGGATCCTATAGCGTAATCGCTGGCTCCTTCGTCGCGCCCGTGTGCGAGGAGTTCGGATTTGACTACTCCATCTTCTCGTATTACTTCACTGCAACGCTCATTGGTCTTGCAGCGGCTCTTCCGTTTGTCGGAAAACTCATCCCCAAGGTTGTTGGCAAGTTTTGGCTCCCCGTCGTTGAGCTTATTCTGCTCGCCGCTGGCGCAGGCATGGCCTTCTACACCGAAGTCTGGATGTTCATCGCAGCTGGTGCTTTGATTGGCGTTTGCTTCGCCTTCACTACCGGCGTCGCCATGTCCGATGTTATTGACCAGTGGTTCAAAAAATCTGGCGGCCTGGCAATTGGTCTCGCTTGGGCAGTGAACTCGATTTACATGCTCATCATGAGTCCCGTCATCACCTCTGTCATTGAGGCTGCTGGCTGGAGGACTGGTTATCTGGTGCTCGCTGGCGTCTCCGCCGTGCTCATTCTTCCCGCTTCCATCCTGATTATCCGCTATAAGCCCCAGGACAAGGGCATGCTGCCCTATGGCTATGCCGAAGGCGAGACGGTCGCCGAGACCGAGGAGACGACCGAGGATAGTGCACGTGGCGTTAGCTACGCACGCGCTATTAAGTCGCCTGCATTCTTTTTCTGCATCGGCTTCCTCTGCCTCGTTCAGCTTACTTGCTGCATGAACCAGCTGTTCCCCACCTATGCCGCCGAGGTCGGCTTTAGCCCCATGGTGGGTGGCTTCATGGTTTCCGCCGCATCGCTGTTCGACCTGTTCCTCAACCCGATCGTCGGTACCACTTGCGATAAGTTTGGCAGCACCAAGGCCATTCTGAGCTGGCTCGCCGTCTCGATTCTCTCCTTTGTCATGCTCATGATGAGCAGCGGCAACTCGACGCTCAGCATTCTTGCTGCCGGTGTTAACGACGTCATGTACGTCATCGCCGGCACCGCTCTGACCGTTTTGGTGATGGACGTCTTTGGCTCCCGTGACTTTGGTCGCATCTTCGCGCTCATCTGCTCCGTGGGCTATATCGTCGGCGCCTTTGGCATGCCCGTCATGATGAAGGTATACGAGCTTGTCGGCTCCTTCCAGGGCGTTTTCATCTTCTGTATTGCATGCAACGTCATCATCGGTCTGTTCTTGCTGCTGGCAAAGAAGACTGGTAAGAGCCTCTCTTGGGACGAATAGTTCGATTCGTCTTAGTCATACGCTGTAGGAGTTAATCTGCAGCAGCTTTAGGGCATCGGCTAACGCCGGTGCCCTTTTTCATGGAATGTGACAAAGGGACAGTCCTTTTATCACATTGGGCGCCTAGCTCGTTTTGCCCATCAATGTAATGCGGACGCTTGGATGGGTGTACTCGTCAAACTCGTCCTCGGGATCCGTATCAAACGAGTAATACGTTTTGATGGGGTTGTCACTCGTCCTGATGGAGATTCTCTCGTAGAGCGAACCGTTCAAAAAAGCCTGCCTAAACTCTTCGGGGAGCTTTTGCGGTGCTAGGAGCTCGGGACTCACGGTCTTGACGTCTACGGTTTGGACGACAGAGGAAAGTTCGTCCAAGTCGAGCTCGATGCGGGCGAGGTTGTCCTCAAGGCTCGCGTCGGGGTCGATCTCTGCTATGTAACTCACTTCCTTGAGCGTTCCCTTGTTGTCGAAATCCAGGTACGTATAGGTCTTCTGGGTATCGGAGTCGCCGTCGTGCAAGTAGCCGCGGACGTGATAGCCGTAATCTTGATATCGCTCGTAAGGGTCATCGGCGGACACGTGCTCGCATGCGGGCGCTAACGCCTTGCGGGCGATGGCAATCTGCTCGGCCGCGGCCGCGGCGTTCTCCTGCATCTCGATGTTTCCCTGCGCCAGCTGCGGGATATAGGCACCGCACACGATTGCGATGGGCAGCGCCACAAGTGCGACGATCCACTTTTTTGCACGGGGGATAGGCACGCCGCAGGCCTCCGCCATGGCCTTTGCGTTAGCGAAGCTCTCGGCAAGCACGTCTGCCGCGGTGGCGACGGCGCCTACGGCAGCGGCGACTTCTGCCGCACTGCCCAGGTTGCGAGCGGTCTCGTTGTCGCTGTTCTTGAGTAGGCGCGCGGCAGCCTGCGTACCGATGACGCCCGCGATTTGTGCCGAGCGGTCTTTCTCGGACTGCTCGACGACGAGTCGGTGCTGCATTTCCTTCCACTGCTTGCCGCGCATGCCAAAGCGCGGCGCGAGCGCGCAGTAGCAGAATATGACGAGCTCGATGGCAGTGAGCACCAGGGCGGCCGTCATGCCCGTGTCTTGGAAGCCTTCATGATGGAAGACGATGTCGTCGATCATTTCGAATGGAATGATCAAAAGGGGCAGCACGAACGCCATGGCGAGCGCCGCTCCGGCAATCTTGGGGCAGATGCAGTATCGCTGGATACGCTTGCGTTCTTGTTCGGAAAGTGTTGCCATGGCTGATCCTTGGTGTCGTGGCGGTCGTTGCGGCGCATGGGGCGCGGGGCGCATCAGTTTGAGCTAGCGCTGGATAAGAACATAGAGCAAGATGCTCGTCGCGATGAGCAAGAAGCCTGCGATGTTAAACATCAGCGTGGCAAAGTTGCCCACGATGGGGCGTTCGACATAGCTTTTGCCTGGGTTGCCGGGGTTGTAGTACACGGTCATTTGGCTACCGAGGGGCCAAAGCTGCTCCGCGAGGGTGCCTAGGCGGGCGATGGGGCCTGTCTGCACGTGCAGCCAGCCCTTGGCGTCTTCGTAGGCGGTGGCTTGCGTGCGGATGGGGAGTCCCGACAAGCTTTTGGTCTTTATGCCACGGAATTGTTTTTTCGCGCGGTATTGCGTGCCGTCGACGGTGTATTCCAAAACGGGATTCATTCTGCCTTCACCCATAAAGCGATGGTCGATGACCGTTCCCATGGTCACGGCGGTACAGGCCTTGGCTTTCTTGCGGGCGGCGGCCTTCATGAGCATGCTCGCTCCGATAAGCAGGATGCCGATGCCTCCAACCGAGATGAGCGCGAGCAGAGATATCTGCGAGGTGGTCACGGCGTTCTCCTTTGGCGCGATACCGTCATATGTGACCCAGTATAGAGGATCCCGCCATCGATGAGCTATTGCGGGGGGGGGGTCAATTCTGAATGTGACAAATGGACTGTTCCTTTGTCACATCGGGGACTGCGGAATCGAGGTCTAATACTTTTCCCGAGAAGTGAACGAGTGAAAACGGACTCCCGAAGCATCGACACTTTTGGCGTGCAATTTCCTGCGGTTTTGCCAGTCAAATCCTGCGGTTTTGACGCCT
>URBS01000068.1 GCA_900546085.1 uncultured Collinsella sp. | reverse complement strand
GCATACGAGATAAGCTAGTGACTGGAGTTCAGACGTGTGCTCTTCCGATCTCCACCAAGGCTTGGTCGGGGTCGTGGCCCACACTCATCGATTCGTGGAATATGTCGGTGAACAATGGCGACAAGTATGTGCTCCAACGCTCTGAGCTGGCATTGGGTGGAGATACGCCTTATACGCTGGATGCCTGTTTCGGCTCGGCCGGCAACGCCGAGGCAGGTGGTGTGCCGCAGTTTATCGCATCGGCCACCATCGTCACCAACGCCGAGCTGCTCGCACGCGCCGAGGTTAAGGCCACTGCCGTAAACGCCGCGCCTGTCGTGCGCGATTGGGATCAAACGGTCACGCGCATTGAGCTCGAGACGAACGCGGAGAGCGACGACACGGGACAGGTCGAACATTTCGTCCACGCGCTGATGGAGAACGACGAAAATGCCGCGCCGATGTATGAGTACACCTACATCGGTCAGTCAACGAACGCCGTTGCGGACCCGAACGCCAATTCTGCCGGCGTGTCGGAGGACGAGCGTGGCGGCATAAAACCCTCGAGCGACAACGTGCTGTTTTCCGGCGTGGTCAGCGAAGCCCACATGAAGCTAACGATGATTGCCGGCGTAGAATGCCTGTTCCGTATCGCCTCGGTGCGCTACGGCGACAATGGCCGCTCGCGCCTGGTGGTGCACACAAAGGCAAACGGCACGTGGTCCGCTCCCACGCCCGTGGACTTCCCCCTTGGGTTTGGCGAGGGCGACGTGGGGCGCGACGGCATATTCGATTACGACTTCGACGTGGTGGAATATACAGACGGGAGGGAAAACCAGGACGCCTACGTGCTGCTGGTCTCGGGCGAGCGCCCCGCCGGCGACAACACCCTTTTCGATACGGCGAGCACATCCGGCATACTGTCCGTTGTGCGCCTGCGCATAAGCAACGACGGAGTTCGCGTGATATCGCACACGTCGTGGCGCAGCATCTCGCGCGGCCGCCTGCAAGAGGATGGCTACCATTGCCTGCAGTGCCCGCGCATCACGGTAGGCAAGACGCTGGTCGACGGACGCCTGTCGGGTGCCTACCTCCACCGCCGCGGAACCACCGCAGAAAAGGCGCTCGGCAGCGAGGCCGAGGTTGCGCTGGAATGCTTTACCCTGTGGTCGGATGATTTGGGCGACAGCCTGACGTTCCGCCAAGTTCTTCGCTTTCCGCAGGCACCGTCGAGTATCGAGCTGAGCGAGCCCGAGAATATCAACGGCAAAATGGTGGTGCCCGTTGCGTACGAGACCGCAGACGGTTGCGGCTGCGCATCGTACGCCGTGATCGGCCAGTCCATTGCGGGCTGGGGCGTTATGCCACCAGACGCCACGGTGCCCCATGCGGTGCCGTGGCCACAACATTCGGGCTTTTTGGCCACCGTCAACGAGCAGCTGCAGCATATTACTTGGACGCGAGGCGCATCGGCATTTGCAACGCAGCCCGTGGGTGCCGCAGGCTGTGGCCCGGCATCGTTTAGCGTAAGCAACAACGGCAGGTGCGCGCTCTATGTAGAGAACACCGATGGCAAGGTGGGGCAAACCTACGACGAAGAAGGCAACCCGGTAGCAGTGATGGGCAAGCACTTCCGCATCTTCGCCAGCACCTTGGCAGGCGATCTGTTCACGGAGCCGTTCGTGATGTGCGAACTGGACCATCCCGTCGATCAGATAACGACATTTTTGACGTCGGGAGGCATGCTCTCCGCGCTCGCCACGCACATTGTGAGCGCGGAGAAGAGCGAGGCAGAGCTGCACGGCATCGAAGTGCCCTTGGTGGCGTGTGCCACTCCGACGGGCGCGGTCGCTACCTCAGGCGCGGTGGTGCCCGGAGCGGCAGGCGAATCCTTCATGGTCACGGTGCGAAACGACGGCAACACTTTGCTGACTGCCGGCACGATCGATCTGTACCGAGAGGGCTCCAGCCAACCGTTCTCCAGCGCATCCATCGGATTCGGAGCGAACGCACGCACGGCATCGATCTACGATCCGGAGCTTGCCGAAAATGCTTCGGCCAACGACATGGCACACGTGAAGTACGCGCCCGAGACGCTGGGCACACGTTTTGCAACGCACCCGCTGGTAGCCGACAACGGCAACGCCATGCTGGCACCGGGTTGCACGGCACAGTTCCGCATGAGCTTCGCCATCCCCGAGAGTTGGAGCGACGAAGTGGGCAAACGCGTAACGCTGTATGCGAAGGCGCGTAATCTGGTGGCGCTCGATCCCGTAACGCTCGAGGAGATCCGACCGGGCGCAAACTCGGCGCTGGGTGCCGTTCTGTACGAGCTTCATGTGCCCGACGCGGCATGCGAACGCTCAGAAGTGCAAGTCGGCGTATGCGACAGCGCGGATACGACAGGACTTCACGACGCCCCGATGACAGTAGACGGCGATGGTGGCTCGAGTGGCGGCGGTGCTGACGAGGGCGGCGGCTCCGGCGGAAGCAGCTCCGGCAGTGGCAAGGACAACGGCAATAACAAGCGCTCCGGAAAAGCGGGTGCGCTTGCGGGCACGGGCGATGTCAACGCTCCCCTTACGGCAGCCGCTGCAGCACTCGCCGCGGCAGGCGCCGGCCTCGTCGCCTACAGTGCCCGCCGCACGGCGCTCGAAACCGACACCGCCAATGAGGTCAATTCGGATAAGCCTCGCTAGCTCCTAGTTACTTTTGTGAGAGGCGCCGACTCGGCTCATCGAACATCAAAATGGGCTGGTTCTGGATACCCAGAGCCAGCCCATTGCGCATTAAATGTCGTCTGAGGAGTCGAGTTCTGCCTCGAGCTTGGCACGGCGTCTTTTCGCCGTGAAAAACGTTGCGCACAGGACAGCAAACGTGGCCGCGAAAATCGTCGCACCGCAGAACACGCCCGTGGCCAGGTTCGCCAACCAAAAGACGCTTTCGAGCGGTACGATCTGCGCCTCAGCGATACAGCGCATTGCGGCAATAACAAGCGCGAACGCGGCGCCGCTAAGACCGCTGACAAGCAGGAAATATCCAACAGGAAGATGCTCGGTTTGCCCAAAACGATTGGTATCGACATAGCCCTTCCGCGTTTGCAGTCCTGCGCAAATCAACATCACGAGAACGAGCCACAAATACATGGCTGCCTCGAATGGCGTTGCAAAGCCATGCGGCATTTCACTGGCGTCGCTGTGAACCCACGCAACCTGTCGAGCTATAAACTGGTAGAAAAAGATCATCAACATGCCAAACGAAAGCAGCACGAAACCAATCTTGTAGATCTTCGCGTTCTCAGCCTCCAGGCGTTCATCCTTTGGGCCGGCATATTCACGCCACTTTTGCACGATTTTCAGATCTTCATATTTCATAGTGAACTCCTAAAGAGCATTAGGGTCGGCGTCAGTTTCGTCTTCCCAAAACAAGTCGTTCAACGTAACGCGCAGCGCCTTACAGATTGCCACGCACAAATTGAGCGTGGGGTTGTAGCCGCCCGCCTCGATAAGGCCGATGGTTTGGCGCGCAACGCCCACGGCTTGGGCTAAGTCAGCTTGCGAAAGGCCAGCCGCCGCGCGTGCCGCCTTCATGCGTAGGTTCTTTTTGCCCGGCATGGAGTTCCTTTCGTAAATGTGGACAGATATCCGTTGCAACATGACAGAAATATATTGCATCCTTCACAAGATATCAACTATATCTGTCATTATGGAAACCATGTTCGCCATCGCCATGTGGACATAACAATCTCGATTCGCTATTCAAACTTACTCGGACAGAACCGACTCGGTTTTGTCCGAGTAAACGTGTTTGACAGTCGATCGCTGTGCCCGCTCGTGCAATCAGCATCATTCGATTTTGTTTAGTAAAACTAGGTCCCTATTAATAAAATTCGTTTGTATCCAAATTTGTTTAACAATGCCGCGTTACCACTAAACACTATACCCGTTAATCCGAACGATTGTTCGATGGATTTCGTGTTGGGTGGAATCGTCTGTGGGCTGGGCTATGCTACCTTGACTATCTATATGACTAAAACGCAGCAAAGGAGCACCGAGAGAGCGAGTATGGCAAAAAACACCGCAAACTATGGTAACGACAGTATCCGCCAGCTCAAGGACGAGGAGCGCGTACGCCTGCGCCCCGCCGTCATCTTTGGCTCGGACGGGCTCGACGGCTGCGCGCATGCTGCCTTCGAGATCCTGTCCAACGCCGTTGACGAGGCACGCCAGGGCTACGGCAAACTTATCACCCTTACCGCCTTTCGCGATGGCTCCATTCAGGTAGAGGATAACGGCCGTGGCTGCCCGCTCGACTGGAACCCTTCCGAGAAGCGCTTTAACTGGGAGCTCGTCTTCTGCGAGCTCTACGCCGGCGGCAAGTACAACAACAACCAGGGCGGCGACTACGACTTCTCGCTCGGCACCAACGGCTTGGGCTCGTGCGCGACCCAGTACGCATCCGAGTACATGGACGTCACGGTTTGGCGCGACGGCAACAAGTACTCCCTGCACTTTAAGAGGGGCAAGGTCGTCGGCACCAAGAAGAAGGCACTCGAGATTGAGCCCAGCAACGAGGACCGCACCGGCACCACTATCAAGTGGCGTCCCGATCTTGAGGTCTTTACCTCGATTAGCATTTCCCACGATTGGTATCGCGAGACCATGCGCCGTCAGGCCGTGGTCAACGCCAACGTGACCTTCCGCCTGCGCATTGAGGGCGACGATGGCGAGTTTTCCGAAGAGGATTTTTGCTATCCCAAGGGCATCGAGGACTACGTGCTCGAGAAGGTCGGTACCGACTACCTCACCGAGCCCTTCTTTATCGAGGCCGACCGTCGCGGTCGCGACCGCGAGGACCTGCCCGACTACAACGTCAAGATTACCGCGTGCATGTGCTTCTCGCGCACCTTCATGATGCAGGAGTACTACCACAACTCGTCATGGCTCGAGAACGGCGGCTCGCCCGAGAAGGCTGCCCGCAGTGCTCTGACCAGCGCCATCGATGCCTACATCAAGCAACAGGGCAAGTACAACAAAAACGAGAGCGGCATTAAGTGGCAAGACGTCCAGGACTGCCTGGTGCTGGTGACCAACTGCTTCTCCACCCAGACGTCCTACGAAAACCAGACCAAGAAGGCCATCAACAACCGCTTTATCCAGCAGGCCATGACGGCCTTCTTTAAGGAGCGCCTCTCGACTTACCTGATCGAGAACAAAGACGCTGCCAACAAAATCATGGAGCAGGTGCTCATCAACAAGCGTTCGCGCGAGAACGCCGAGAAGACGCGCCAGAGCATCAAAACCAACCTGCAGCAGAAGACCGACATGGCCAACCGCGTGCAGAAGTTCATCGACTGCCGCTCCAAGGACAAGAGCCGCCGCGAGATCTACATCGTAGAGGGCGACTCGGCAGCAGGCGCCATTCGCACCTCGCGCGATGCCGAGTTCCAGGGTGTTATGCCCGTCCGCGGTAAGATCCTCAACTGCCTAAAGGAAGACTATCCGCGCATCTTTAAGTCCGACATCATCATGGACCTCATGCGCGTGCTGGGCTGCGGCGTGGAGATCAAGGACAAGCGCATCAAGAACCTTGGTGCCTTTGACCTGGACAACCTCAACTGGAACAAGGTCATCATCTGTACGGACGCCGACGTCGACGGCTACCACATCCGCACGCTCGTACTCACCATGCTCTACCGCCTGGTGCCCACACTTATCGACGAGGGCTACGTGTATATCGCCGAGTCGCCGCTCTACGAGATCAACTGCAAAGAGAAGACCTACTTTGCCTACACCGAGCTCGAGAAGAACGGCATCCTCAAGGAGATCGGCGACCAGAAGTGCTCCATCAACCGCTCCAAGGGTCTTGGTGAGAACGATCCGGACATGATGTGGCTCACCACCATGAACCCCGAGACGCGCCGTCTGATCAAGGTGGAGCCCGAGGACGTCACCAAGATGGAGACCATGTTCAACCTGTTGCTGGGCAACGACGAGGCGGGCCGCAAGCGCCATATCTCGGAGCACGGCAAGGAATACCTGGACCAGCTGGACCTGCAATAGCAGCAAATCGATAACGACGGCCCATAAGAAGTTCAAGAGGATATCGTGGCAAAGAAGAAGACGAAGAACCAGCCAAAGAAAAAGCAGGTCAACGCCGAGAACGTCATCGGCCTGCACTCCGAGGTCACCGACCAGCCGATCACGCAGACGCTCGAGGTCAACTACATGCCCTACGCCATGAGCGTCAACGTCTCGCGTGCGTTCCCCGAGATCGACGGCTTTAAGCCCTCGCACCGCAAGCTGCTCTACACCATGTACAAGATGGGCCTGCTCAAGGGCGAGCGCCAGAAGAGCGCTAACATCGTGGGCCAGACCATGAAGCTCAACCCGCATGGCGATGCCGCGATCTACGAGACGATGGTGCGTCTGGCTACCGGCAACGAGGCGCTGCTCGCCCCCTTCGTGGAGTCGAAGGGCAACTTTGGCAAGTACTATTCGGGCGACCTGAGCTACGCCGCCTCGCGTTATACCGAAGCCAAGCTCTCCCCCATCAGCGCCGAGATCTTCAAGGACATCGACAAGGACCCGGTCGACTTCGTCGACAGCTACGACGGCGCCATGAAGGAGCCGCGCCTGCTGCCCACCACGTTCCCCAACATCCTTGTCTCGGCCAACAAGGGCATCGGCGTCGCCATGGCGTCCGACATCTGCGGTTTCAACCTCAACGAGGTCTGCACCGCCACGATGCATTACCTGCAGGATCCCGACTGCGATCTGCTCGAGTACATGCCCATGCCCGACTTCTCGACCGGCGGCGAGATTATCTACCGCCGCGAGGAGATGGAAAAGATTGTCGAGACCGGCCTTGGCAGCTTCCAGATCCGCTCCCGCTGGCGCTGGATTCCCGAAGAGCGCATCATCGAGGTGTACGAGATCCCCTACACCACCAAGACCGATGTCATCATCGAGCGGATCGTCAAGCTTTCCAAAGAGGGCAAGGTCAAGGAGATCGCCGACATCCGTGACGAGACCGACCTATCGGGCCTGCGCGTCGCCATCGACCTTAAGCGCGGTGTCGACCCCGACAAGCTTATGGCGAAGCTTTATCGCTCGACCACGCTGCAGGATTCATTCTCGTGCAACTTCAACGTGCTGGTCGACGGCTATCCCCGCGTTATGGGCGTGCGCCAGATCTTGCACGAGTGGGTCAAGTGGCGTATTGAGTCCACGCGTCGCCGCATTAACTTTGACCTGGGAAAAAAGTCCGAGCGTCTGCACCTGCTGCACGGCCTCGAGGCGATTCTGCTCGATATCGACAAGGCCATCGCCATCATCCGCGGTACCAAGCTCGAGGCCGAGGTCGTGCCCAACCTTATGCGCGGCTTCGACATCGACGAGACCCAGGCCGAGTTTGTTGCCGAGCTCAAGCTCCGCAACATCAACGAGGAATACATCCTCAACCGCACCAAGGACATTGCAAAGCTCGAGGGCGAGATCGCCGAGCTTGAGGAGATCCTTTCGAGCGAGGAAAACATCAAGAAGGTTATCAGCGACGAGCTGGCCGCGGTCAACAAGAAGTACGTGATGCCGCGCCGCACGGGCAGGATTGAGCCCCACGAGGTCGTCGAGATGAGCCTGGAGCCCGAGGTCGAGGAGTACCCGGTGACCATCATGCTCTCGCGCGATGGCTACCTCAAGAAGATGACGGACCGCGTGCTCAAGAAGGCGACCACGCTCAAGTACAAGGACGGCGACAAACCCTTTATCGAGTTCCCGTCCTCCAACACGCACGAGCTGTTGGTCTTTACCAATAAGAGCCAGGTATACAAGTGCAAGGTCGCGGCGTTTGAGGATACCAAGTCGGCCCAGCTGGGCTCGTACCTGCCGACCGATCTCGAGATGGAACCCGACGAGAGTGTCATCTGGGTTATCGACCCCGAGGACTACAAGGCCGACGTTCTCTTCGTCTTTGAGAACGGCCGCGTGGTCCGCGTCGCGCTTTCTGGATACGTCACCAAGACCAACCGCAAGCGCCTCAAGAACGCCATCTACAGTGGCAGCAAGCTGCTGTATGCCCAGGTGCTCAAGGAAGATCGCGACATCGCGCTGGTCTCGAGCGACTATCGTTTGATGAACTTCAACACGTCGCTGCTCAAGACCAAGACGACCACCAACACGCAGGGCGTCCAGGCCTTTACCGCCAAGAAGGGCCGCTCGGTCACCACCGTCGGCACAACCGAGGAGATCCTTGGCGCCGGCGTCTCCGCCGAGAAGTTCACCGCGCAGAGCCTCCCCTCTGCCGGTGCCCTCATGAAAGAAAACGACATGCCGAGTCTGTTTGACTAAAACAACGGTGGCCAAACTGTCATGGGCTTACAAAGCAGCGGGGCCCGGAGCGCAGCAGCATCGCGCTCCGGGCCCCATGCATTACACCAGCATCATCCCTATAGACAAAATGCCGCATAAAGTGGAACAGACATAAGCCCATCATTCATTCCAAAGGGCTTAGTCGATAGCCTGATAAGGCGTACGCCCGGATGGGTCTTTTTAAGTGAGGACAGGCTTCGAGATCTTGTGTTCTCTCCCGCCTTGACTTCAATCGCAGACAAGCATCCCTGCTTCTCTACTACAAAGTCGATTTCCGCACGATTATCTCGCGCCCAATAATGCAGCGGATAGCCCATGGCTGAAAGCTGTTGGGCGACGTAGTTTTCGGTAAGTGCACCCATGAATGTGCCGCCGATGCCGGCAAGAATATCGGCGCGTTGAGCACCGGCCTTGGAGACGAGCAGCCCTGTATCCGCCTGATAGATTTTAAAAGCAGAAGGGTTAACGAAGGCCTCTAAAGGGCTTTCGATCTGCCCGACTAGGCTGCAGCGCGCCACCGTACCCGACAATACAAGCCAGTCGAGAGCATCTCCAAAGAGAGACGCATTGCCCCCCGCTCGCACTACCTTGTATTGAAATTTGCGATTCTCTTTGGCAAGCTGCTGTGGAATGGAATCGAAGCACGCACGCGTCTTTGCGCTCAAGCGTTCATCAGCATATTTATTGGTGTCGGCGGAATATCCGTCGAGAATAATCCGATGCTTTTCGGCCACATCAATGATTGACTGATCATCGATATACGTTTGGACCGCCTCGGGCATTCCGCCAACAACAAGATACTGTCGATAGAGCCTAAGCGCCTTTTCATGAAGGCTTGGCGCAAGAGGACCCATTAACTCGAATGACGAGCGTATCTCATCGACCAGCTGATCGTGCCCCATTGCCCAGAGAAACTCCTCGAAATCGAGTGGAGTCATCTCGATCAAGTCGATCTTTCCGACGGGGAACGAATACGACTGATGGTTAATGGCAACCCCAAGAAGCGACCCAGCAGCCGCAACGTAATACTCGGGAGCATCTTCGCAAAAGTATTTAAGGGAAGTGAGCGCTTCCTCGCATGCCTGGATCTCGTCAATGAACAGTAAGGTTTTGCCAGGCACGATACGCTGTCCCGTACGAGCCTCGATCGCGCGCACAATCGAATGAGGGTCAAGACCGCCCGAAAAATCCGCTCGCGCCGACCGGTCGTTCTCAAGATTAACGTAGACAACCGATTCGAAAAGATCCTGAGCGTACGTTCTGAGCATATAGGTCTTGCCACACTGGCGCACGCCTTTGACCAGCAAAGGTTTTCTATCAGCCCTGTCTCGCCATTCCCTAAGGAGCTCGTCTGCCTTGCGACGCATACGTAACCTTCCCTCATGAACTTCTGTTTGACAATATTTTAACGCGGATTAATTTGTTTTCAGTTATTTTTCTGCGTTTAAAAATTGTTCTATACGGCGCTTGAGGGAATGCGCCCCTATCTCTCGGTAAGGACAGCAAGCATTTCCACCAACACCGATTGCCATGCGCTCTTCTTGCCCTTAGGCGAGCTTGCGAGCGAGCTCTCGCACCTCTTCCAGCTTGGGCGAGGAGGCCATGCTGTCGCGCTCGGTCATACCGCTGATGGTGACAATGCCCTGGTCCTCCCACTTGCAGTATGCGCACGTAGACTTGTACATGGCGATCGCCGCATCATAGACGCCCTCGCTGTGGCTATCGAGCAAAAGGGCCGTCTTGGTGAACGGGAAGCCCGTAGCACCGAAGGCGTACAGGCGGTCGATGACAGCCTTCTCCTGCGCAGTGATATCGAACCAGTAGATAGGCGAGGCAAAGACGACCATATCTGCGTCTTTCAGCGACTCGATCACGTTGACCATGTCATCCTTCTGCACGCAGACGCCCTCATGAGCGAAGCAGTACTGGCATCCCAAGCAGCCGGCGATCTTCTTGCTGGCAACGCGGACGACCTCGACCGTATTGCCGCCCTCACGCGCGGTCTCGGCAAACGCCTCGACCATGGTATCTGTATTGGCGCCCTTACGCGGGCTACCGCTCAATACAACGATATTCATAGGATTCCCTCTCCTTCATACTGCAGGCGCGCGGCATGTTTTTTGTAACCAAAACGAATGGAGTTAATCAATCGCCTCGTTTCAGCTACTCCCACTCTTCAGAAGGATCGTTGCTGGGGGCTTGGTATTGAATCAAGGTGCGTCTTATTTCAGATACTCCTCAAAGAACGCTTTCAGCTTCTCAAACGGAATGACGTCCATCTGGTCATAAAGATCGGTGTGACTGGCACCGGGGATAATGAGCAGCTCCTTGTTGTCCCCGGTCAGCTTGCCGTACGCGGTTTCGCTGAAATAGCGGGAGTTTGATGTCCGGCGACGCCATGTAGCGCGGCGTGCCGCCGCTCTCGCCGGTATAGGACGGGTCGAAGGCGATTGTGAAGAAGCCCAGCTCCGCCATCTTCTGCGCGTACAGGCCGGAGGACTGCTCCTTCACCGCGCCAAACGGGCCGCTGACAGCGATGGCGGGCAACTTGCCTTCCGCGTTCTTCGGCATGTAGACGTCAGCCGCGAGCGTGATGCCGTATCGGTTGTGGAAGGTCGCCTTGCCGTGCTCGACCTTGTCGCTTTTGGAGAAAACCTTGTCCCACTCCTGCGTCAGCTTCAACTGCTCCATGCCTAAGCCTCCTTGTCAGTCGCTTTAAGGTATTGCTCGTCGTCCACGGGCTCCAACCACTCGTTGGAGGCCTCCTCGCCCGGAACCTCCACCGCGAGATGAGAGAACCAGCTGTCGGGCGCGGCGCCGTGCCAGTGCTTCACCCCCGGGGCGATGTTGACCGCGTCGCCGGGGCGCAGCTCCTGTGTCGGCTTTCCCCACTCCTGGTAAAGCCCTCGACCAGCCACGCAGACGAGGATCTGCCCGCCGCCGCTTTTGGCGTGATGAATGTGCCAATTGTTACGGCAGCCGGGTTCAAAGGTCACATTGTAAATACCGACCTGCTGCGTAGAAAGAGGTGCGAGATAGCTTTGGCCAATAAAATATTTCGCAAAGTCATCATTGGGTTCGCCGATGGGAAAGACCATTTCATTCTGATGCTTGGCTTTTGCATCGGCGGCATCGTCCTCCGCCCATACCTCCTTTGCCATACGGAAAGCCGCCCACGCCTTAGGCCAGCCCGCATAAAATGCCGCATGAGTCAGGATCTCCGCAATTTCCGTTTTCGTCACGCCGTTGTTCTTTGCAGTTGTCAGATGGTACTGAAAGGACGAATCCGTCAGCCCCTGCGCCATCAGCACCACCACTGTTA
>URBS01000067.1 GCA_900546085.1 uncultured Collinsella sp. | reverse complement strand
TGGCTGGACGGCACCTACATGGCCCAGCCCTTCTACATGGAGTACGAGACCCGCTGCAACGGGATGCACGGCTGCATTGACAGCTACAAGCAGTTCATGAATATCCAGAAGCATATGAAGGACCCCAAGACCGGCCTGTACTACCACGGCTATGACGAGAGCCGCGAGATGTACTGGGCCGACCCCGTGACCGGCTGCAGCACCAACTTCTGGCTGCGTGCCATGGGCTGGTTCCTTGTTGCGATGGTCGATGTGCTCGAGCGCATGGACGATATGCTCTACTATGAGTACCGCGCGATCATGTCGATGCTCAAGGACGCCGTGGACGCAATGATTGCCTTTCAGGATGCCGAGAGCGGCATGTTCTGGCAGGTCATCGACAAGGCCGGTGTGGAGGGCAACTATCTGGAGACCTCCGGCAGCGCGCTGTTTGCCTACGCCGTGCTGAAGGGCGTGCGCCTTGGCTACCTGCCCAAGCGGTACGCCGCCTACGGCGAGAAGGCCTTCTACGGCACCTGCGACCGTCATCTCGGCGTGGGCGCTGACGGTGCCCTGCAGCTTGGCGGCATCTGTCTGGTAGCCGGGCTTGGCGGCGCTACCCGCCGTGACGGCAGCCTTGCCTACTATTTCAGCGAGCCGGTCGTTGAGAACGACGCCAAGGGTGTCGGTCCCCTGCTGCTGGCCTACACCGAGATCCTCGCCGCGCGCAAGAAGTAAGGAGGCTGCACCATGCCGAATTTTATTGTAGGTGCCCGTCTGCACGACTACGGCAAGGGCACGCCGGATGAGCTGTTCGGGCAGGTTTCTGCCGATGGTTTTGCGGCCGTGCAGCTTGCATACAAAAAATGCGTCCCCACTGTAAAGAGCTACGCCGATGTGACGGATGCGCTGGTGGCCGAGACGGTTGCCGCCGAAAAGGCACACCATATTCAGGTCGCCGTGCTGGGCACCTATGTCGAGCTGGCTATAAATGACGAGAGCCGCCTTTGCAATGTTGCCGATTTCAAGAGCCAGCTGGCTGTATGCAAGGCACTGGGGGCCGGGTGCATCGGCACCGAGACCACCGCCATGTCCAAGCAGCCTGCCGGGACGACCCGTGCGCAGGCGCAGGAGCTGCTCTGCCGCAGTCTGGCAGAGATTTTGCCCGCCGCCGAGGCGCTCGGCGTTACCGTGGGCATCGAGCCTGTGACCTATCACAGCATGAACTCCGCCGCAGCCACGCGCCAGATTCTGGACACGATGCGCAGCCCGAATCTGAAGGTCATCTTTGACATGAGCAACCTTGTATCCGCCGAAAATGCAGACGAGCAGGACCGCATCTGGTACGATATGGGCACACTGCTGGGGGATCAGATCGTGGCTGTCCATTTCAAAGGGCAGGCGTTTGCGCCGGACGGCAGCCTGCTGCACACCAGCTTAGAGGAGAGCCGCACCGACTATGCCGGGGCGTTTGCCATGCTGCGCCAGCTGCCCCAGCCCACTCTGCCGGTGCTGCGCGAGGAGGCTGTACCGGCCCGTGCGGCCAGCGACATTGCTTTTATGAAAGGATTTTTCTGATGGCTGAACCCGAAAGAAAAACACTGGTCGTGGACGAGAGCGGCCACGGCGATTACCGCACCCTGACGGAGGCCGTAGCGGCCTGCGCCGAAACGCCGGAGCTGCCGGTGCGCTTTTTCATCCGCCACGGCATCTATGAGGAGCGGCCCTTTATCGAGCTGGCCGACTATATCATTGAGGGCGAGTACCGCAACGCCACCATTATCACCGCCTCTGTCGGCGGCCGTGACCCATGGCCGGGCGAGGCCAAAACCGGCACCTTTCGCAGCGAAACGCTGTTTCTGGGCGGCGGCAGGGCGGTCGTGCGCAACCTGACCATCCAGAACAACGCCGGTGACGGCGCAAATGCCGGTCAGGCGCTTGCCGTTTATGCCGATGCCAGCCGTGTGCTGATGGAGGACGTAAACCTCTACGGCAATCAGGACACCCTTTTCACCGCTCCCCTGCCCCTGCAGGAGCGTGAGAAGAACGGCTTCCGCGGCCCGCGGGAGAATGCCCCCCGGTTGGATACGACCCAGTACTACCGCCGCTGCACGATCCGCGGCAACATTGATTTTATCTTTGGCGGGGCCAATGCTGTGTTTGACAGCTGCCGCATTGAGCCGTGGCACCACAAGACCGGCACCTGCTATATCACAGCCCCCTGCACCCCCGCAGGCAAGCCCGGCTACCTCTTTGTAGACTGCACCGTAGCGGGCAACTGCGCCCCCGGCAGCGTCTATCTGGGCCGCCCGTGGCGCGCTGACGCGGCCTGCTACTGGCTGGACTGCTCCCTGAGCGAGGAGGTCTGCGTCAGCGGCTGGGACAACTGGCATGACCCCGAGAACGAAAAGACCGCACGCTTCGGCGAATACGGCTCCACAGGCCCCGGCAGCGCCCCAGCGCGCGCCTTTGGCAGCGTGGATCGCTCTGCCGAGGCCGATGCCCAGCGTGCGATGCTGGCGCGTTTGCGGGCCGAATTCGGGCTTGTATAAGCACCAACAATAAAAGCCATACGGAACAGGCATACACCTGCTTCGTATGGCTTCTTTGTTTTTTCCTGCTGTCTGTTACGATGGTTCCGGCGGCAGGCTGACGGGTATAAAAAATGGGCGCTGCCCTTGCGGACAGCGCCCATAGTATTGCTTTTCAGAGCAAGAAATTACTTCTCGATCTTGAAACAACGCCGGAACCAACGGTGTGGCCGCCCTCGCGGATAGCGAAACGCAGGCCCTCCTCCATGGCAACGGGGGTGATCAGCTCAACGTGCATATCAACGTTGTCGCCGGGCATGCACATCTCAGTGCCCTCGGGCAGGGTGATGATGCCGGTAACGTCGGTGGTACGGAAGTAGAACTGAGGACGATAGTTGTTGAAGAACGGGGTATGACGGCCGCCCTCTTCCTTCTTCAGGACGTAAACGTGACCGTCGAAGGTGGTGTGGGGATGAACAGAACCGGGCTTGCACAGGCACTGGCCGCGCTCGATCTGGTCACGGTCAACGCCACGCAGCAGGGCACCGATGTTGTCGCCAGCCTGAGCGAACTCGAGGCTCTTGCGGAACATCTCCAGACCGGTGATGGTGGTGGTCATCTTCTCTTCCTTGATACCAACGATCTCCATCTGATCGCCAACATGAGCAGTGCCACGCTCGACACGACCGGTAGCAACGGTGCCACGGCCGGAGATGGTCATAACGTCCTCAACGGCCATCAGGAACGGGAGGTCGTTGTTACGAGCAGGCGTCGGGATGTACTCGTCGACGGCGTTCATGAGCTCGCGGATAGCGTCCATCCACTTGGCGTCGCCCTCGAGAGCGCCCAGAGCGGAACCACGGATGACGGGGATGTCGTCGCCGGGGAAATCGTACTCGGAGAGGAGCTCACGGGTCTCCATCTCGACGAGGTCGATGAGCTCGTCATCGTCGACCATGTCGCACTTGTTCAGGAAAACGACGATGTAAGGAACGCCGACCTGACGGGCGAGCAGGATGTGCTCGCGGGTCTGAGCCATGGGGCCGTCGGTAGCGGCGATGACCAGGATAGCGCCGTCCATCTGAGCAGCACCGGAGATCATGTTCTTGACGTAGTCAGCGTGGCCCGGGCAGTCAACGTGAGCGTAGTGACGGGCAGCAGTCTCGTACTCGACGTGGGAGACGGAGATCGTAATGCCGCGCTCGCGCTCCTCGGGAGCCTTGTCGATGTTCTCGAACGCAGTGAAATCAGCCTTGCAGCCCTCGGTCTCGGAGAGAACCTTGGTGATGGCGGCGGTCAGCGTGGTCTTGCCGTGGTCGACGTGACCAATGGTGCCGATGTTAACATGCGGCTTAGTGCGCTCAAACTTCTCTTTGGCCATAAAGCCCTCCTCTAAACAGGTCGTCCCCGGACGGGACTTTGCCTTTATACCATAGTGGCCTCTCAACATACTATTGAGAAGCCACCGTGTTACCTATGGTAGCGGTGACTGGATTCGAACCAGTGACGCCACGGGTATGAACCGTGTGCTCTAACCAACTGAGCTACACCGCCGGATGGAGCCTGCAACCAGACTTGAACTGGTGACCTCTTCGTTACCAACGAAGTGCTCTACCGACTGAGCTATACAGGCACTTGACGGGTGGGAGCTATAGGATTCGAACCTATGTAGGCAGAGCCAACGGGTTTACAGCCCGTCCCCATTAACCACTCGGGCAAACTCCCAATCGTTCAAGTATCCGCAGGTTCTTTGGTCTTTTGGACCGCCGCCCCCGCGAACGAAAAAGATAATACGATGCAACCTTGGGGGCTGTCAACGAAAACCTCTAGATACACGGTTCCGGGCGTATCTATATAGCCTTGACCTGCGGTTTTGCTGTGTTTGGATATGAAGGACGGTGAATTTGCATGTAGCGGTGACATTTCCCGAGGGAACACTTTGTCGTAGTGGAGTACGCTGGCTGGAACGAACTTCGATAACGACCCTCTTGCACTATTACACAGGTTGCAATCGGGCTTCCACGGCACGATCGAGCGTGGATAATCTCCCGCTTTTAGCGCGGCTCTAAGGCCAAAGTGGCAGATTTTCCACGCTCATTCTCCAGGCGGGAGAACTATAGAGCCGCAACTACTCGGGCCAGGCCAAAGTAGACCCATAGAGCGGCTCCCCCTTGGTGCAGGGGTAGCGACTCAAGTAACACGACGATAGCAAGTCGAAGAAATAAGTCATGGCGTATTTCGAATAAACGCCGAGTCGGTCAATTCCGTTTCCCGCATTACCAAGACGATATACACGGTCAAAAGACCTCGATTTGTCATCGTTGCTAAACGCAGTTATTAGAATCTTCCTGCCCGAACGGCAATCAAGATACTCACGCGCCTGTGACGCAAATAGCCCGGAGACCGATACGAGAATTATCAATGACTGCGAAGCGTCTCCCATGTTTTTCAATTCCGCGACGTTAGCCCCAGCAACTATGCGAACTATTTTGCCCGCATAAAACATTTCCTGCTGAAATCGTACGAGATTGGCGCTCACATTATTGGTGCACCAGATTTCAACGTTTTTATGGCCATCAATTTCGTCGGCAAGGTGCTTAATAGCAATATCGGACACGCCGCTTTCAACCTCAGCGAACATCTCGATCATGCGAACGTCGAGCTCTGCCCTGTACTCCTCGTAGCCAAATTCCTCCTCTCGATGGCTTAAGTCGCTTGGAAAGACTGATTGAGTAAATGATTCTTTCAAATCGCTAAGAGACTGGTAGCCCAATCGATTGCAGAAACGACGAACAGCGGAACGGGTCACGAATGCATCGCGGGTTATTGCGGCAACATTGATTTCGCTCGAACGCCTAATGTGAGCGACGAGATATCGAGCGATGGCGGCATCGTTTGACCCAAACTCGCTGTTGATGATGGAGCTAATGCGATTGAGCACATCGAAGTCATTGATATTCACGTGATCCCTCTTTCCGCTCTCCTCGAAATCATAGTTCGTTTATTGAATCAAACAGCTTTGGTCGTTCTCCTATGATTCAAATCAGTTGACGTCATCTTAATCGTAATTCCGCCACACGTATCCACCGTGTTGAATGATGGAAAGGGGATTCATGGGCAACGTGAACAACATGCCGTTTCTCTGGGGTTCCGCCACGGCATCTTATCAGTGCGAGGGTGCCTGGAACGAAGACGGCAAAGGCCTTGGCGAGTGGGATTTCTTTAGCCACACAAGCAATAAGAACATCAACCATGTTGACGGTGATGTATCTTGCGACTTCTACCATCGCTATGAAGAAGATATCCGCATGATGAAAGAAGGCGGACAAAACACCTATCGCTTCTCTCTTTCATGGAGTCGAATCATCCCCACGGGTATCGGCGAAGTGAATGAAGAGGGTATCGATTTTTATAATCGGGTCATTGATTGCTGCCTCGAAAATGGCATAGAGCCCAACGTTACGCTGTTCCATTACGATCTGCCATTCACGCTTGCTTGCAAAGGCGGATGGCTGAACAATGACATGGCAGAGTGGTTCTGCAAATACGCCAAGATTTGCTTTGAGCGCTTTGGAGACCGCGTCAAAATCTGGGCTACCGTTAACGAGCCGCATTTCTACAGCTACTGCGTAAACATGTTGGGCAACTATCCCCCCAATCGATCGCTCGACGTTCAGTCGTACATGCAGTTTCAGTACAACCTGATGCGCGCAAGCGCACTCGCAGTCCGAACATATCGTCAAATGGGCTACGACGGCATCATCGGCGCCGTCCACGATGGCGGCGTTGTCGAACTCGACCCGGCAACCGAGCACCCTGATGACGTATTTCGATACGCAGACTTTTTCGCCAATCGCATGATTCTGGCACCAGCGCTTCAGGGTCAACTGCCGCCAGAAATGGACGAAATCCTTGAAAAACTTGGCGTCTCGCTCTATCGATCCCCAAATGACGTAGAAGAATTCAGAGACGGTAAAGTCGATTTTATTGGACTCAACGTGTATTGCCGAGAGTATGTAACCGACTGGCACGGTGGAGAGCTTGCCGTTTCGGCGAACAATAAGGGCGGTTCGAGCAAAAAGGTCGAAGGAAAATGCATTGCGCCCTTGTTTGAAAGCGCCCGCGACAGCAATGTTCCCCGCAATAAATGGGGCCGCGAAATACTCCCAGGTTGCATGTATTCAACCATCATGGATGTCCACGAGCGCTATGACGCGCCCCGCATCTTTATTACGGAAAACGGACATGGCGCCTATGAGCAACCAGACGCAGACGGAATGGTCCACGATGATGACCGCATCGAGCTTCTGGGCCAGTTCATCGAGCACATGATGAGGGCCAAGCGCGACGGCGCGCGCGTTGAGGGCTACTACCTCTGGTCGACGATGGATCTGTATAGCTGGATCAACGGCTACGAAAAACGATACGGACTTGTCCATATCGACTTCGAAAACAATCTGGAGCGCACCCCCAAAAAGAGCTGGTATTGGTACCGAGACCTTATCTCGAAGTATCAGGAGCAGGAAGGTTAGGAGAAAGAGATGAAATATCAGGCAATGTCCGAAACAGTCCTAAAGGCTGTTGGCGGCAAAGAGAACATTACATCGGTAACTCATTGTGCGACGCGCCTTCGCATCGACGCACGAGACACCTCGATCATCGATCTCCAGCTCGCCAAATCGGCCGATCAGGCGCTCGGGGCAGTAGTCAGCGGTGGCCAGCTTCAGGTGATCATCGGCCCCAACGTCACCGAGGCTTACAACGACTTCCTCGACTTCGCGGGAATCGAAGTCGGCGGTGGCACGGTTGCCGACGATGCCCAAACGGCCAAAGACCTTGCAGAAGGCATTAAAAGCGGTAACACCGCCATGGGCTTGATTGAGAAATTCGGGAACGTCTCTGCACAGGTATTCATGCCCATCGTCCCGGCGCTCATCGTTGGCGGACTCATTCTTTCGATCAAGAATCTCCTGGTCAATTATTGCGGATTGAGCACCGATAGCGGAACCGCCCAGGTCCTGTTGGCGATCTTTAGCGCTTCGTTTAGCTTCTTGCCCGTTTATCTTGGTTATCAGCTCGCAGCCGTCATGAAGATGCAGCCCATCATGGGCGCATTGCTGGGCGCGATCATGATCAGCTCGTCCATTAGCGGTGCTGAGGGTCTCGACTTTCTTGGCATCCCCATCCCGACGAATGACTACTCGAGCACGGTGGTGCCAATCGTACTGGGCGTCGTGTTCATGTACTTCGTCGATCGCGATCTTCAGAAAATCATTCCCGACGTTACCAAACTGTTCTTGAAGCCGCTGCTCACCATGATCATCGTCGTGCCCGTCGAGCTGATTATCCTTGGCCCCGCCGGCAGCATGATGGGCTACGCGCTGAGCGATGCCGTCACGTGGCTTATGGACAACGTGGCATTTATCGCCACTCCGATCCTGGCAGCCCTTAACCCCTATTTCGTCATGCTCGGTCTCGATAAGGCTTACATCGCAATCGAAGTTACGAGCCTGGCGCAGCTCGGTTGGGCACCCATTATCTTTGGATTCATCTCGAACCTCTGCATTGGCGGCACGAGCCTCGCCCTGGCAACTGCCATGAAGGGAAACAAAGAGAAGAGGGGTATGGTCACCACGGTTGCCGTCACCGCACTCTGTGGCGTAACCGAGCCCGCGTTCTACGGTTGCCTCATCGAGCGTCCCCGCCTGCTTGTCGGCACGGCAATCGGCGCGCTCTGCGCTGGACTCCCTGCAGGCATCTTTGTTCTGAAAGAGTATGTTGCGGGAGCATGCCCCGGCCTTCTTTCGGCACTCATCTTTATCGCTCCCGATGGGTCCATGGGCAACTTCGTGCTGGCATGCGTTGTCGCCATCATCGCCATCGTCGTCTCCTTCATCGCTGCACGCGTGATCATCAAGAAGAACCCCAGCTATATTGAGTAGATGCCCGCTGTTTGCATTGGGGACATCCTCGGCAGACCATTAGCAAGAACCCAAGAAGTCCCTTAGGAGCTCGATTAATCCATTCGGATTCCTGAGGCACAAACGACCCCGATTCCACAATGAAATCGGGGTCGTTGCTTCTAAAGCCGTGGATAGACAATCGGTGTTTACCTTAGCTCCCTATCCAAGTTAATTATCCACGCTCGTTCTCCGGTCGGGAGATTTTCTTCGCTCGCGTGTCCAGAAATCCACGCTCGCGCAGGACATCCAGGTCCGCACCCGCCCTTGTCTCGATCTGTAACAGCAAGAGGCCTATTCCGCTTCTACATGTTACAGATCAAGATATTCCTAAAACACCCTAAGTTTCATCTCAATCTGTAACAGCTAGATGCCAAATATCGGTCTTGGTGTTACAGATTTAGACAAACTAGAGGACGAGACAAACCAAAAACGGGATGGGCGCCAACCCGATGGCGCACCACCTAAATAGAAACGGGCCCTGTCCCTCAGGGGGACAGAGCCCGAAACTTTCATGGAGCCAGTGACAGGAATCGAACCTGCAACCCACTGATTACAAATCAGTTGCGCTACCGTTGCGCCACACTGGCACACTTGGCGCTTTCGCGCGAAGCCAATTAAGAATAAAGGAATTGCTGACAAGGCGCAACAGACCCTTTGACCGACCACATCTCAAAACTATTCGTCAGAACGAATAGTTTTATCCGTTCGCCAAAACAAAAAACTATTCGTTTTGGCGACGGCAACCCACAGTCCATTGATTACAAATCAACGGGCCGGCCAATTGGAAAACGGGTCTCTATGGATAATCCCCTACCGTCCGCGCAGGGCCTTGAGCTTGGCCAGGGCATCGGGACTCAGGCGGCTGCCCAGAGTCATCTTGATCTGCGGAGCTTCCTCTGCCTCGTGAACGTCGTTGTCGATCTGTTTGATCTCGTCCACCAGCATACGGCTCGAGATGCGCGTGACGCCCTTGCCCATGACGACGGCCTGTATTGTGCCGTCACTCGATACCACGGAGCACGCGCGGCCTTCCTCACGCGCCTCGATGCAGAGCTTCTGCACCACGGTATCGGCAGAGACGCCCGTCGGCGAGAACTCGATGCGCACGCCGCGGGCCGGTAGGTTGGGGCGCTCGTTGGAGATGTTGCCCGCGCCGTCGAACACGATCACGGCCTCGTAACGGCCCTGGGCAAACGCCGCGACATCGTTGATAAGCGCAGTACGAGCCATATCGTGGACGTCGCTGGAATATGGATCGTCGGAATGGTCGTAGACGAGCTTTTCGTAGCGCGGCGTGCAGTGAATCACGTTGTAGCCGTCGACCACCAGCAGCTCGGGCTTATTGGAGTGCACCGTCGAGACCGGGTCGGCGATGGCCTGCGCAAACGCATTGCCGCCCACGCCATAGGTCGCGGCCGAAACAATCGGCTTGGCCGAGCCCTCGCCAAAGCGCTTGGCCTTGGACTTGGCGCGGTTCTTCTTGGACATGCGCTACTCCTCCCCCATGAGCTCGCCGGCATTGCGGCGCAGCCACTCAAAGCACAGCGCGGTGGTCGCCTGGGCCACGTTGAGACTCTCGGTCATGCCGCGCTGGGGAAGCTTGGTCAAAAAGTCGCATTTCTCGAGCACCAGGCGCGAGATGCCGTCGCCCTCGGAGCCCATGACGAGCGCAACGCGGCCCTCGAAGGGAGCATCCCAGCAGCTGCCCTCGGCGTGCTCGGAAGCACCGCCCACCCAAAAGCCGGCGGCCTTGAGATCATCGAGCGCACGGGCGATATTGGGAACCTGCGCGATGGGCAGGTGCATGACGGCACCAGCAGAGGTCTTGTAGCTGCCCACGGTCACACCGGCGGCGCGCTTGTTTGCAATGATGACGCCCGCCGCGCCCACGACCTCGGCGGAGCGCACGATCGCACCAAAGTTGCCATCGTCGGTCACATGATCGAGCACGACGACGAGCGCCGGTCCGTCACCCGCGCGATCGAGGATATCGGCGACATCAGCATAGGGGAAATTTCCCACCTCGAGCGCAATACCCTGGTGAGCGCCATGGCTCGACAGCGCATCGAGCTGCGCGCGCGGCACATACTTAATGCGGACGCCCGCGGCGTTGAGGTCGTCGACCAGGCGCGACAAGGCGGCATCGCGCTCCCCGCCCTCGGCGATGAGCGCGCACTTGACGGGAAAGCCGGTACGCAGTGCCTCGGCGGCAGCACGACGACCTTCGATAAACTCGCCCTTGGGAACCTGAACGTTGTCGCGGTTGCGATCTCGCTGCGAACGCGCAGCCTGGGCTTGGGAGCGCTCGCGCTGGCCCTTGGGAGTGGCAGCGCGGTCGTTGCGGCGAATCGGACGCAAGCCAGAAGCAGCCTGCTTGCCTCCACGCGGTGCACGTTTGCGATTGTCGGCCATAAAACGGCCTCCTTAACACAATTATCAAACGAAACAAAATAAACGACCGCCCATGAATATTAATTCGGGCGGTCGGTACGGGTTTTCCAAGTGCCCGAGATGGCCGTGAAAGAGGAGCGACGCGTACTTGAGTACGCGAGCGACGGTTTGAACGGCAAGGTCAGGCGCTTGGGAAACCCGCGGGGATTAGAGAGATTTGATACGGGTGCCGGCGGCGGTATCTTCAATCGTCAGCCCGAGGTCCTTGAGCTGGTCGCGGATGGCGTCGGCCAGATCCCAGTTCTTGGCGGCACGGGCCTCGGCACGGGCCTCGAGAATCTTGGCAGCGGCCTCGTCCACGTCGTCACCCGTGTAGGCGACCAGGCCGGCGGCAACGCCCAGCAGGCCCAGCGGCAACTCGACCTTGGGCTCGGGGAGCTCGACGCCAAACATATCGAGCAGCTCGACCAGCGTATCGGCAGCAGCAAGCGCAGCGGCCTTGTCGGCAGCATCGCCCGCCTGCTCCAGGTACTGGTTGCACTCGGTCACAAAGCCAAAGACAGCACCCATGGCACCGGCAGTGTTAAAGTCGTCGTCCATGCACTCCTTAAAGGCGGCACGGGTCTCGGCGGCCTTGGCGACAAACGCCTCAGATGCTGCCTCATCGGCATCGGCCGCCGCATGGTTCGCGGCCCAGCGCAGGTTCTCGACCGTACCGGCGATACGCGTAAGCGAGTTCTCGGCACCCTCCAGGCGCTCCCAAGAAAAGTCGAGCGGCGAGCGATAGCTCGTCTGCAGCATCAGCAGGCGCAGGGCCGCAGCAGAGTGCTGTTCGAGCACCTCGGCCAGCGTAAAGAAGTTTCCGAGCGACTTGGACATCTTCTCGCCGTCTACCAGCAGCATGCCCGTGTGCATCCAGGTGTTGGAGAAACCCTGGTGCCAGGCGCAGGTGGCCTGGGCACACTCGTTCTCGTGATGCGGGAAGGCAAGGTCGGAGCCGCCGCCGTGGATGTCGATCGGGGTGCCCAGGTAGCGATGCACCATGGCGGCGCACTCGGTGTGCCAACCGGGACGGCCTTCGCCCCAGGGGCTCGGCCAGCTGGGCTCGCCGGGCTTGGCGGC
>URBS01000066.1 GCA_900546085.1 uncultured Collinsella sp. | reverse complement strand
AAGCGCGCCATTCTACTCGACCGCGATAACACTCTGGTGCCGCGCGATACCGAGCAGGTTCCCGCTGCGGTTTCAGCTTGGCTCGAAGCCGCCCATGCCAAGGGCTTTAAGCTGTGTATGGTGTCCAATAACTGGCATCGCGACCAGGTCATGGCATCGGCGCGCGAGCTGGGGCTCGAGGCTATCAGCCACGCCATGAAGCCCGCCCCGTTCGCCCTGAAGGCGGGTCTTAAGCGTCTGGGCGCCACGGCCGACGAGGCCGTGCTGATCGGTGACCAGCTTTACACGGACGTGTGGAGCGGTAACTTTGCCGGCGTTGACACTATTCTGGTCAAGCCGCAGGCAACCCAGGACCTGTGGTACACGCAGATCTTCCGTATCTTTGAGCGCCGGGCCCTGCGCGACCTTCCCTGCGAGGAATAGGTTTCGCCATGTCTCAGCACATCAAACACGGCTGCGACCATATTTTCTTTATCGGCTTTTTGGGCGCGGGCAAATCGACGCTAGCGCGCAACGTCGGCACTATGTTCAAGCGGCGTTTTATCGATACCGATCGTTTGGTTGTGCGTCGATGTGGCAAGTCGGTGACCGAGATATTTGAGACCGAGGGCGAGGACCGTTTTCGCGAGCTCGAGACCTCGGCACTCCGTTCGCTTCAAAGCGAGCGCAGCCTGCTGGTGTCGTGCGGGGGTGGCATCGTCGAGACGCCGGTGAACATTGAACTGATGCACGAGATGGGTACATGCGTGTACCTCGAAGGCGACTTTGAGGACTCGTTGCGCCAGATTCGCCGTTCTGATACCCGGCCCGATTTCCGCTCGCCCGAGCACGCTGCGCGCCTGTTTGAGCATCGCCGTCCGCTGTATCGCCGGGCCGCCGATATTACCCTTGATATTCGCAACAAGTCCTTCGAGGACGTTTCCTACCTTTGTGCCGAGATGCTTTTGGAGCGTGGACTGCTATGATTCGCCGTCAACTGATCAATTTCCAAAATCGCAGTGTCGATGTTCGCGTCGGCTTTAACGCTTTTAGTGAGCTGTCGCGTATGTTTGCCTCGGCCGTGGGCAAGCCCAAGCGTGCGATGGTTGTCTGGAACAGCGCTGTTTCCGACCGCTTTGGCGAGATCGTTGAGCACGCTCTGGTCGATGCCGGTTTTGCCGTGTCGCTGCTCGTCCTCGAGGTTTCACCTGCTGGTGCTACGCTTGCCGATGCCGATACCGTCTTTCGCGCCCTGTCGGCTAACGGCATTACCTGCGACGATCTCGTTGTCGCTGTCGGCGACACGGCGACCTGCTCGGTCGTTTGCTGGTGTGCCAATCAGTGGTGCGGTCGCACCGAGTGCGCCTTGCTGCCGACGACGTTCGACGCCATGCTCACGGTCGCGACGACCATGAAGCCCCTCGTCGCCTCGTCCGCGCATGCGCTTCCCGCTATCGCGTTCCGTCCCGAGCCGGGCTTGGTCGTGTGTGACCTCGACCTTGTTCGCGAGGCGGACCCCGAGGACCTCAAGCTCGGCTATGCGGTACTTGTTGGCACCATGCTTTCGAGCAGCAAGTCCCGCTGGAATCAGTTTACCGAGACCGTTCCCGAGATTCTCGCGGGCGAGGAGGTCGCGCTCGTCAATGCCGTTCAGTGGTCTCAGACTGCCCGCAAGGACGTACTGATGGCTACGAATCCCAGCGCCCGCCATGCGCTCGATTTTGGCAAGACGGGGGAGCGTACCCTGCGCGCCTGCTTGGGCGATGCCGCTTCGCAGGTGCCTGCCTACCAGCTGTTGTCCGAGGGCATGCGCTTTGAGGCGCGCCTAGCACACGATGCCTGCGACTTCGATATCGATTACGTCTTCGAGGTCGATGACTGCCTGGAGGACTTTGGTATCGAGGAGCTTGCCTTCGATCTGGAGCCTGCCGCATATATCGAGGAGTTCCGCAGGCAGCAGTTTGTCCGCTCGAACCGCAGCATGTTGCCGCTGCCCGCGGCACTCGGCGCCATTCGTCTAACGAGCGTTGAGGACGAGGTTCTCGACCGCCATGCTCACGCCTACTTGGCTTCTCGCAAAGAACTTCTCTAAGATTTATTGACATCCATCGTCTTTCGTATCATGTTGAGGGGCGGGTTTTCAATCGGTTGCGGATTGCATGCGATTCCATCGTTCGGTTGAGACCCGTCCCGTCTTTATGGAGACAACAAGAAAGGAATCTGCATGTCTGAGTTTGCTGCCGGTCCTGCCGGTCGTATCGAGCGTGTCCGTGCCCTGATGGCTGAGCGCGGCTACGATGCTATCGTGGTGCGCGACGAGGCCAACCTTCGTTGGCTCACGGGCGTGAAGGGCGTCTTCGATTACACCTTCGAGTTCCCGCACGCTGCGTTTATTACGGCTGACCAGTGCCTGTTCCATACCGACTCGCGCTACCTCAACAGCTTTGAGGAGAACACGCCTGCCGGCAGCCCCTGGGTCTACGACATGGACGAAGGCACCATCCCCGGTTGGGTCGCCGGCAAGATCGCGGCCAACAAGTGCCGCGTCTGCGCTGTCGAGGACGACATGCAGATTAACTTCTACCAGGGTATTCAGCGTGGCCTTGAGGATCGTTCCGTCGCCTGCATGCTGCCGCTGATGCATGATGACATTCGCAAGATGCGCGCCATCAAGGACGCCGAGGAGATCGAGCTCATGCGCCATGCGCAGTCGATTACCGACGCCGCCTTCCAGCACATGCTCGGATTTATTAAACCCGGCATGACCGAGAAGCAGGTTCGCAACGAGCTCGAGAACTTTATGTTCGCCAACGGCGCCGACAGCTTGGCCTTCGGCTCCATCGTGGCGAGCGGCCCCAATACCGCCAACCCGCATGCCGTCCCGAGCGACCGCGTGATCGAGAAGGGCGACTTCGTTCTCATGGATTACGGCGCGGGCTACTGCGACTATCGCTCCGATATGACGCGTACCGTCGTGATGGGCGAGCCCACGCAGGAGCAGCTCGACCTGTACGCGCTCGTGCGCCGTACGCACGAGGAGTGCGTCGCCGCCATCCATCCGGGCGTCGAGGGCAACGACATTTTCAAGCTTTCCAAGAAGATCATTGGCGATGCCGGCTATGGTGATTACTACAACCATGGTCTGGGCCACGGCGTGGGCATTGACATCCACGAGCTGCCTAACTTCAACCGCAGCAAGAACATCATCGAGGTCGGCTCGGTTATCACCATGGAGCCCGGCGTGTACCTGCCCGGTGTGGGCGGCGTGCGCCTGGAGGACTACGGCGTGGTCACCGAGAACGGCTACGAGCCCTTCACCAAGACGCCGCATGACCTTCACGTCATCGATTGCTAGTCTACTTCGGTAGATAGTTTGGGCGGGGCCTCCGGAGCAATTCGGACGCCCCGCGTTCTCTTTTTATGCGCTCGCTGCAGGCGCCGTCTGCAAGTGTATAATTTCGCTCGTATGTAATTTGGACGCTTGTGCGTTCTGCCCATAACAAGAAAGGTCGCTATGCCTACCATTTCTACCGCCGACTTCAAGAACGGCCTCGGTCTCCGCATTAAGGACAAGGTCTACACCATCGTCGAGTTCCAGCATGTCAAGCCGGGCAAGGGCGGCGCGTTTGTGCGCTACAAGACCCGCGACATCAAGAGCGGCCGCGTCGTCGAGAACACCTGCAACGCCGGCACCAAGTTCGAGAGCGTCATGCTCACCACCCGTGAGTTCCAGTACCTCTACAACGATGGCACCGACTACATCTTCATGGACAACGAATCCTATGAGCAGGTTCCCGTTCCCGAGGACATGGTGGGCGAGAACTCCAAGTGGCTGCGCGAGAACGACATCTGCCAGCTGCTCTTCGCCGACGATGAGCTCATGGGCGTGACTCCGCCGATGTTCATCGAGACCACCATCGTCCAGACCGACCCGGGCTTTAAGGGCGACACCGTCCAGGGTTCCACCAAGCCGGCCACGATCGACACCGGCGCTGTCATCCAGGTCCCCATGTACCTCAACGAGGGCGAGGTCATCAAGGTTGACACCCGCGACGGCAAGTTCGTCTCCCGCGTCTAGCAACCAACTCTTCTAGGAGGACTCATGCCCCAGGAAATCAAGATTGACGGCATCGGCATTTCGCCCGATGTTCTGACCGCCATCGTCTCGCGCGCCGTGTCCGATGTCGAGGGCATCGCCTCCGTTGGCGTCAAGGACCTTGCCACCAACCTTGTCTCCATGATGCTCTCGTCCAAGGCCCCGGCTTCCGAGCCGGCGGTTGAGACCGAGGTCGTCGGCGACAAGCTCGCACTCACCGTGCGCGTTGTGGTGTTCTTTGGCTATCCGTTCAAGAAACTCGCCGAGGCCGTTCGCGCTGCCGTGGTCGCTGCCATCGATGCCCAGGTGGGCGTTGAGGTCGAGCGCGTTGACGTTTGCATCGACGGCCTCGTTTTCCCCAAGGAGTAACCTTTGAGCCTTAAGGTTTATCGCGGGCGTACGCTTGCCCGCAGTCAGGCGCTGCAGCTGCTGTTCCAGGCCGAGGCCACGGACAGTCCGCTCGAGCGCGTCCTCGAGGGCGATTTCCTGATCTCGAAGGGCCCCCTCGACCCCTATGCGCTGGAGCTGTGCCGCGGTGCCTACGAGCATATCGATCGCATCGACTGTGCCCTGCGCGCCGTCGCCAAGAACTGGGATCTTATGCGCATGCCCGGCGCCGACCGCAATCTGCTGCGTATCGCCGTCTACGAGATGCGCTTCCTCACCGACGAAGAGGTCTCGGACGCTATCGTGATCAACGAGGCCGTCGAACTTGCCAAGGCCTATGGCACCGACCAGTCCGCGTCGTTCGTCAACGGCGTGCTGGGCAAGATCGCGCGCAGCGAGGAGTTGCCGGGCGAGGACCTGTACCAGGAACTGCTGGCCGAGGATCGCGCTCGCGAGGAGGCCCAGGCTGCTGAGGCTGCCGCCAAGGTCGCTGCCGCTCAGGCTACCGCCGGTGTACTTGCCGAGGATGTGGACGCTGCTGAGGCCGTCGAGTCCGACTCCGTCGAGGAGTAGCCATGCCAGAGGGTTCTGTCCGCAACTTTGACGAGATCTCGGACCGTCTGGACCAGATCATCGCTACCGTTCGCTCCAAGGATACGTCCTTGGAGCGTTCACTCGATCTGTTTGACGAAGCGATTGAGCTGGGCTCCCGCGCGGTCGATATGGTCGACAAGTTTGAGCTGACGCCGCGTGAGGCCGATAAGCTCGAGCAGGAATACGATGAGGATGCGGCAAACGAATCCCAGGATAGCTAGCCGCATCTCCGGATACGAATGGTTGATGGCATTCATGAAACGCGTGCGTCTTGATGACGAACTGATTTCACAGGGCATCTGCGCCGATCGCGCGGATGCCCTTCGCACTCTTATGGCCGGCTTGGTTTCGAGCGGCGGTGAGCGTTTGACCTCTCCGGGGCTCAAGGTGACGCCGGGCCTGCCGCTGCACGTTAAGGGGCGCATTCCGTACGTTGGGCGCGGCGGCCTTAAGCTTGAGGGTGCGCTCGATGCGTTTTGTATCGACCCCACGGGCCTTGCCTGCCTGGACGTAGGCTGCTCTACCGGCGGCTTTACCGATTGCCTGCTCAAGCGCGGAGCTGCGACCGTTGTCTCGGTGGACGTTGGTCGCGCACAGTTCGATTGGTCGTTGCGTCAGGACGATCGCGTGACGCTGCATGAGCGCACCAACGTGACGCAGCTGCCTGAGCTTGGCTATGCCGGCGCCATCGACCTGGCTGTTTGTGATGTCTCGTTTACCAGCATCGCGAACATTATCGATGCGGTGCTGGCGTGCCTGAAGCCTTCGGGTTCGTTCTGCACGCTCGTAAAGCCCCAGTTTGAGGCGCCGGCTGCGCTGGTGGGCGAGGGCGGTATCGTGACCGACCCCGCCGTCCGCCGCGATACGCTCGTGGCGGCGATTGAGCTTTTTGCCGCCAAGGGCCTGTTTCCGCTTGACGTGTGCGTGTCGCCCATCCATGGCGCTAAGGGCAACGTTGAGTTTTTCCTGTACGGCACAAGGTTTGCCCCTGGTGAACGCACCGACGATGAGCTGCAATCCCAGGTATCGGCTTTGAGCGAGAAAGCTGCAACGCTATGAAGGTCTTTCTGGTTCCCAATTACTACAAGCAAGAGGCGGTCGAGAGCGGCCTGATGCTCGAGCTTTGGCTTTCGCGCCAGGGCTACGAGGTCGCATGGGCTGCCGACCAGCGATCGAAGATTCAAAGCACGCCTGATATTGATGGCTCAGATCTGGTCATTACGCTCGGCGGCGACGGTACGTTGCTGCGCGCTGCCCGCATTCTCAACCATCGCGAGATTCCTATCCTTGGTCTTTCCTATGGTCACCTGGGCTTTTTAACTGCTGCGAGCCCCGAGGAGCGCGACATTCTGCAGGTCGTGAGCGATGCTCTGTCCGGTGAGCTGCACGTGAGCCGCCGCGCCACCATCGCCGCGGATATCGTGTCCGTGCGCGACGATGGCACGAAGGATGTCGTGCGCACGTTTGCCCTCAACGATATGGCACTTACGCGCGGCCCCCTGTCCGATATGGTTGAGTTTGACATCACGGTGTCCGGCCATCATATCGATCGCCTGCGCGGCGACGGTGTCGTCGTTTCGACGGCGACCGGCTCCACCGGCTATGCGCTTTCCGCCGGCGGTCCCATTGTCAGCCCCGATTACACGGGTATGGTCTGTGTGCCCATCGCCCCGCATACCATTCAGGCTCGCGCTTTTTTGACCTCGCCGAGTGATGTCGTCGAGATCTTTATGTCCGATGATCGCCCGAGCGTGCCGGCGATTGCCATCGACGGACAGTTTATTACCTGCGATGGCACGGTCGAGAGCGTGGCCGTGCGCCGTGGTCCCGGCGACGTGCTGCTGCTTGATTACGGTCCCGAGAGCTTCTATAACTCGGTGAGCCGCGTGTTCTATGGAGTGCGCCATGATCGATGAGCTGCAGGTTTCCAACATCGCGCTCATTCGCGAGGCGACGTTGGTTCCGAGTGCGGGCCTAACGGTTTTGACCGGCGAGACCGGCGCCGGCAAGACCGCGCTGCTCTCGGCCCTCAAGCTTATTTTGGGCGAGCGCGCGGATTCGTCGACGGTGCGCGAGGGCGAGGCGCTGGCGAGCGTCGAGGCGCGCCTGTTCGACGGTCCGCACGACACGGAGGGGTTCACCGTACAGCGTAGCCTTTCTGCCGAGGGCCGCAGCCGCGTAAAAATTGACGGCCGCATCGCCAGCGTGCGTGAGCTTTCGGAGCGCGTCGGCGTGATGATGGATCTTTGCGGTCAGCACGAGCACCAGCGCCTCCTCGATCCGGCGCATCACGTTGCCATGGTCGATGCCTGGGCTGGTCGCTCTGCGCTCGAGGCGCTCGACCGTTACCGTGCCTGCTTCAAGGCTTCGCGTGACGCCGCCAAGGAGCTTCGCCGTGTGGAGGAAGCCTCACGCGCGCAGGGGAGCCGTGTCGAGGAGGCGCGCTTTGCCCTCGAGCGCATCGGCGAGGTCGACCCCAAGCCGGGCGAGTATGAGGAACTCGAGGAACTGCTGCCGCGCTCCGAACATGCCGAGGTACTGGTCGCCACTGCTAACGATGCCCATGCATCACTTGCCGCCGAAGGGGGAGCGCTCGATGCCGTGAACAGCGCCGTGGCAGAGCTTTCCCGTATGGCTACCGTCGATCGCAAACTGGGCGACATTGCCGATGCGCTTTCGGATGCCTGTATCTCCCTTGAGGATAGCGCGAACGAGCTTCGTGCCTATCGCGATGGCGTCGCCTTCGACCCGCGCGAGCTCGCTCGCATGCGTGAGCGGTATTCCGACCTCAAGGGCCTGTTGCGTCAGTGGGGTCCCACCATGGACGATGTTTTTGCCATGCGCGATCGCTCGCAAGAGCTGCTGTCCTTGGTCGATGATGGCGATGAACAGATCAAAAAGGCGCGTGAATCACTTGGTGCTGCCGAGCGCGAGTTGTTTGCCGCTGCCAAGGCGCTTAAGCGCGCTCGCAATACGGCTGCCCCGCGCTTCTGCCACGAGGTTGGTCGTCAGATGGCACGCTTGGAGATGGGCGGCGCCGAGCTCGTTTGGGAGTCGCGTGATCTTCCGCGCGCCGAGTGGACGCCGGCGGGTCCTTCGAGCTACGAGCTTTTGTATCGCAGCGGTGCCGGCTTGACGCCGCGACCCCTGCGCCGCATTGCGTCGGGCGGCGAGCTCAGCCGCGTTATGCTGGCAAGCAAGGTTGTCCTCGGTAACGCGGACGGTGTTGATACACTGGTGTTTGACGAGGTCGATGCTGGTGTCGGTGGCTCTACGGCGCGTGCACTCGCGGGCGTGCTGGCAGATCTCGCCGCTACGCATCAGGTGATTGTCGTAACCCACTTGGCGCAAGTCGCCGTCATGGCTGACAAGCATTATGTCGTCAGCAAGGAACCGGGCGATGTTCCCCAGACGCATTTGGACGAGGTAACTGGCGAAGCGCGTACCGCCGAGATCGCCCGCATGTTGAGCGGCGATCAGTCCGAGGCAAGCTTGGCCCACGCAAAGCAGATGCTCGAAGAAGTTCGAGGCTAGGTCGTATCAGCGGTGTTGGTGGGACAAAATAGACTGAAATTTTTTGTCCCACTACGCGTTTTACTCAACGACCTTGTCCGGCTGGATGAGCTCCTCGTAGTAGCTGATATGTTCGCGAGCGTCTTCAATCTCGGGCAGCAGGAAGTTGTAGATAACTTCGATGATCATCGTGGCGCTGATCTTGGAGAACGCAAAGTCACCCGTCGTCAGCAGCGCCTCGTGGTTGACGGTATTAAAAGTGTAGTCTGCCAGGCGCGCGAGTGGAGACTTGCTGTCGCTGCTGATGACGACTACGGTGGCACCGCAGTCGCGAGCTGCTTTTGCCATGCGATTCAGTCGGCGCGATTTGCCGGAGTTTGAGATGAGCACGATGACGTCACCGGGGCGCAACGTGAGTGCAAAGCCGATTGATGTCTCGCTAATGGTGCTCGCCATGCAGCGCAGGCCCAGCTGCGAAAACTTAAACGTCGCATCGAGCGCGACTGCGTTCGTATTGCCCACAGCCGCAAACTCAATAACCCCTGCATACTTAAGGGCATGTACAACAGCCGCCAGCGTATCGTGGTCGATCCCGTCGATGGTCGCATTAAGCTCGCTCACCTTTGCAGCCAGGATGTTTTTAAGGCTCTGCTCCATGTTGTCGAGCGAGACTTCGTCAGTCAGGCCCTCGTTGCGCTGACTCTCCAAGTCGCGCGCCAACGAAAACTGAAAGCTGCGGAAGCTGCCAAAGCCCAGCTTGCGGCAGAAGCGCGAAACCGTCGCCTCGGACGTGGCGGCCGTCAGGCGCGGCGCCTCGGACTGGTGCTCCAATATATAGTCGACAATGCGCTGCTCGGACTCGCTGTATCCCTGGTGGGTACTAATGAGGGAAAGTGCGCTCTTGCTACTATCGGTCATGGATGGCTCCTGGTTGGCATGAAAAATGGACTCGTTTGTAATGTCATAGTATAGGGGGATTTTCAATTACAAGATACACCTTGCCGTTTCAAGTGTTGATGGTAAACTTTCATTTACCGTTTACGGTTATGAAAGAACCTTTCACCGGAGAATTGCGCCTTGTCTCTTCTCACGCGGACGGTAGGTTGGTATCTTTCAGTTGTGGAAAAGCGCGCAAGGACGCGCGTGTAGGGGAGCGCCTGTGGGCGCAGTACTCAAGAAGGAGGGACACATGGCTAAGTTTGACATCATCGCCGCCACCGGTTGCCCGACCGGTATCGCGCACACCTTCATGGCGAAGGAGGCGCTAGAGAAGGCAGCTGCCGAGCGCGGTCTGACCATTAAGGTCGAGACCCATGGCCAGGTCGGTGTCGAGAACGAGCTCACCAAGAGCGAGATCGCTGGCGCCAAGGCCGTTGTCGTCGCAGCCGATAAGGATGTCCAGGCTGAGCGTTTCGCCGGCAAGCCCATGGTTTCCGTTGGTGTTTCCAAGGCCCTGTCTGTTGAGGCCGCCGGTAAGCTGATTGACCGCGCGCTCGCCGCCAAGAGCGACGGCACGGTTGCAGCCGCTGCCGATGTCGAGGACGAGGTCGAGGAGAAGGAGTCTATCGGCCACGTCATCTATAAGCACCTTATGAACGGCGTCAGCCATATGCTGGTCTTCGTCGTTGCCGGTGGTGTTCTGACCGCCGTCTCGTTCCTGTGGGGCATTACGTCTTTCGATTCGACTGCGTCTGACTACAACAGCTTTGCTGCGATGCTCAAGATCATCGGCGGCATCGCCATGAACCTCATGGTTCCGGTGCTTTCCGCCTACATCGCCGAATCCATCGGCAAGCGTCCTGCGCTCGTCCCCGGTTTTGTTGCCGGTATGATCGCCATCCAGGGCCTGCCTGTTAACGCCGAGACCGGTATGATCGACGCCGGTGGCGCCGGCGTGGGTTTCGGCTTCCTGGGCGGCATCGTCGGCGGCTTCCTCGCCGGCTATGTCATCCTGCTGCTCGAGAAGGTCTTTGCCGGTCTGCCCAAGAACCTGGACGGCCTCAAGGCCATCTTCCTGTACCCGCTGTTCTCGACGGCTATCGTCGGCCTGGTCATGCTCGGTATTTCCGGCCCCATGGCTGCCATCAACACCGCCATGATGGACTTCCTCAAGGGCCTGTCCGCCTCTGGCGCCGTTGTCCTGGGTCTTGCCATCGGCTGCATGTGCGCCTTTGACATGGGTGGCCCGGTCAACAAGGCTGCTTACGTCACCGGTACCGCTATGCTCACCGAGGCACTGGCTGCTGGCGTTGGCACCGATACCTACAACTTCGGCACCAACTTCATGGCTGCCGTCTCCGCCGCTTGCATCGTTCCGCCGCTGATCACCACCTTCGCCGTCGTTGTCGGCAAGAAGTACTTCAGCCAGGAGGATCACGACGCCGGTATCGTCAACCTCATCCTTGGTTGCACCCACATCACCGAGGGCGCCATTCCGTTCATGACCAAGAACATCTGGCCCGTCATGCCCATCATGATGCTCGGTTCCTCTATCGCTTCGATCCTGACCATTATGTTCAACGTTCACGACCCGGCGCCTCACGGTGGCTTCCTGGTCCTGCCCGTTGTCGAGAACGGTCCGCTGTGGGTCCTCGCGATCCTCATCGGCGCTGTGGTCGGTGGCATCCTGTTCGTGGCCTTCAAGAAGTACGACTTCGAGAAGAACCAGAAGGCCGCTCCTGCAGCCAAGCCGGTTGAGGCTCCCAAGGCCGCTGCCGTCGAGGCCCCCAAGGCCGAGGCTGCCGACTTCGTGAAGGTCGAGAATGTCTTTGTCGCCGAGGACTTCGCTTCTCGTGACGAGGCTCTGAGCTTCGTTTCCAACCAGGCCGTCAAGGCCGGTATCGCAAGCGACGCCGACGCCGTGATGAACGCCTTCCTGGCCCGCGAGGCCGAGGGCACCACGGGCATGATGGAGGGCTTCGCCATCCCGCATGCCAAGTCCGACGCCATTACCGAGGCTGCCGTCATCGTCGTCAAGGACGAATCCGGCGTGACCGGTTGGGACACCATGGACGGCGCTCCCGTCAACGTGGCTATCGCCCTGCTCATCCCCGGTGCACAGGCTGGCACCACGCACCTCAAGATCCTGTCCAAGGTCGCCGAGGCGCTCATGGACGAGGACTTCCGTGGCACCGTCAAGGGTTCCACCGACGCCGCCGAGATCGCCAAGACGATCAACGCCCGCCTGGTCTAATTCCGCAGTACGCGAATAACATCGCCCCCTGTAACAAAGGCGAGGACTCCCTACGGGTCCTCGCCTTTTTTCATACCACCCGGCACTCAGGGACGTTCCTTTTCTGCCGGCACCCCGGGACACTCCTTAGTACCCAACAGGGCATAAATAGCCCTCATCGAGTGAATCACCCACGCGAACAATAATTCAGCCAGAATTCCTTTTGCACGATATTTCTTGGACGGAAGCATGTTCCCGCAGCTCGCCTGCCGGGCGGGGCGGTTAAGTTTGTCGCGAGTTCCGCACGCAAAGGAAAGCACTTA
>URBS01000065.1 GCA_900546085.1 uncultured Collinsella sp. | reverse complement strand
CGGCGACCACCGAGATCTACACTCTTTCCCTACACGACGCTCTTCCGATCTCTGAGGGTAGCCTAGACGCTCTGCCACCTGCGCTATCGTGAGCGCGCTATCGGCCAAAAGGTCCTGTGCTCGCTCCATACGGCGTCTGCGAATGTAGGCGCCCAGGGACTCGCCAGTTTGAGCCTTAAAGGTGGCGCATAGCTTGGAGCGGCTTGTGTAGAGCCTCTCGGCCACCTCGTTGATACCCACACGCCTGCCTTTGTCGAGCGCGCGCTCAATCATTGCCGTTGCTTCTTCGGCAATGGTTATGCTGACGCGTGTGTCTGCCGCCTGCCGCGCCTGCTTGTGGGCCGCGCGCGAACAGGCGAGCTCCGCGACCATGGTCTCCACGATGCCCTGCATATAGACGTGTCCGCCTACGGTGCGGGCGCGTTCCTCGTTAATCTGACGCAGCGTGTGGCAGATGGCAGACGTCGCCTCCTCGTGCCATGGCTCGGCAAACGCCTCAAAGACCCCTGCGAACTCGGTGGGATAGCGGTGCTCCAGTTCGTCAAAATATCCAGGCAAAAAGAGCACCGAGCGCGAGTGATAGAGCCGCCCTGCAAACAGTGGGCTTAACTCCTCGCCACAGTTATCTTGGATAAAGCTGCACACGGCATTGTTTGGCCACGGTCCATGCAGGGGTTTAAGGTTCGCAGGCGTTATGCCGGCTTCGGGCATGCACATGAGCGTGGGCGCGCTGACTTCGCTCACGCACGCGTACGGTTCGGGTGTGTATTCGGCCAGGTACATATCGTGCATCGGGGTAATGAAATGCTCCATAACGATGCAGGCGGGGGAGAGAGGCATGATCCATGCGCGTCCGTGCGCCCGATCGTTTGCCACCTCGCCGGTAAAGACGGCGCCCTTGCCGGTAAGCTCCAGGCCAAACTGCTCAAACTGCGGTGCGTAGAGCTCGGTTATGTCGGTCGCTGCCCGCCGTATTTGCAAAAGCGTCCCTTTCCTTTGCAGAAACGTCCACGCCTGGCTCGATTGTGAGCCATGGCTAACACATCAATGATAAGTTCATTACGGTTAACTCTCAAGCCGTTAGAAAGGAATCTCATGGCAAAGGGATCAAAAAAGGAAGGCGGCGGTATCGGCGAGCTGCTTGCATATGCCGGCGACCGTAAATTCCTAACATATTTGGGCATGGCCCTCTCGGCGCTCTCGCAGCTGCTGAGCTTTGGCCCGTACGTGTGCATTTGGCTTGTCGCGCGCGATCTGATCGCCGTGGCACCTAACTGGAGCGAAGCCTGCGATATCGCGATGTATGGTTGGTGGGCCGTCGGTTTTGCCCTGGTGAGCATCGTGATTTATTTCGTGGGGCTCATGTGCACACACCTATCCGCGTTTCGTTGCGCGTCCAATATTCGCAAGACTACGAGCGAGCACCTGCTTAAGCTGCCGCTTGGCTACTTTGACACACACGCCACCGGTGAGCTGCGCCGTATCGTAGACGGATGCGCCGCCTCCACCGAGACCCTGCTCGCGCACATGCTACCCGATATCGCCGGCGCCACCGCCATGGTCGCAGGTCTGCTCGTGCTGCTTTTCGCCCTCGATTGGCGCTTGGGCGCGGCATGCCTTATCTCGGTGGCCATTTCGCTTGGCGCCATGGCCACCATGATGAGCGGCAAGGGCGCCGAGTTCATGAAGGCCTACATGGGCGCGCTGGTCAAGATGAACAAGACCGGTACCGAATACGTACGCGGCATTCCCGTGGTCAAGGTGTTTCAGCAGACGGTCTACTCCTTTAAGGCGTTCCACGACGCGATCGCCGAATACGCCGACATGGCACAAAGCTATGCGGGCACGTTTTGCCGAGGTCCGCAGGTACTCAACCTTACCGCGCTCAATGGTCTTGTGACATTCCTGTTGCCCGTGGCGTTGCTGTTGGCGCCGGGCGAGACGGACTTCGCGCATTTTATGGCCAACTTCACGTTTTACGCGATATTTTCGGCCGTGGTACCGACGGCCATGACCAAGCTCATGTTTGTGGGCGAGGCCTCTCAGATGAGTGCCGATTCGCTGGCTCGCATTCGAAGCGTCATGGATTCCAAGCGGCTCTCCGTGCCCGCGCAACCCAAGCACCCTGCCGGCGGCGACGTGCGATTTGAGGACGTGAGCTTTACGTACGAGGGTGCCGAAGCACCTGCCGTTAGCCATGTAAGTTTCAGCGTTCCCGCTGGTAGTGCCCTTGCGCTTGTGGGTCCTTCGGGCGGCGGCAAGTCAACCTGCGCAAGCCTGATTCCTCGTTTTTGGGATGTTTCCTCGGGTCGAGTGCTCGTAGGTGGTGTGGACGTTCGCGATATGGATCCGCACGAGCTTATGGACCAGGTCGCCTTCGTGTTCCAGACCAACCAGCTGTTCCGGCAAACACTTGCCGATAACGTGCGCGCTTCCAAGCCTACGGCCACTGACGACGAAGTGCGTGCGGCCCTCTCCGCAGCTCAGTGCGACGACATTGTGGCCAAGCTTCCACAGGGCATCAATACCATGCTCGGTGCCGGCGGAGCATATCTTTCGGGCGGCGAGGTGCAGCGCGTGGCACTCGCCCGCGCGATCCTTAAAGACGCACCTATCGTGGTGCTCGATGAGGCCACAGCGTTTGCCGACCCCGAGAACGAGGCGCTCATCCAGCGTGCCTTTAGCAAGCTGGCGGCGGGTCGCACAGTCATTATGATCGCGCACCGACTCTCGACTGTAGTGGGCGCAGACCAAATCGTGGTGCTCAACCAGGGCAGCGTGCAGGAGTCGGGTACCCATGCCGAGTTACTGTCCCAAAAGGGTCTGTATGCCAAGATGTGGGCCGAATACGAACAGGCCGCGAGCTGGAAAATCACTGCAGCGACCGCGGATGCCGCCGTCACGAAGGGAGGCGAGGCCTAAATGTTCGCCTCATTCCAAAAGAAGTACTTCCTATCCGATAAAGGCGTCGCCGGCGTAAAACGCGGCATTTTCTGGACCGCGCTCACCAATCTCATTACCATGGCCGGCATGGGCTTATTGTTCCTGGTCATGGCCGGTTTTGTCGAACATCTCGCCACCGGTGCCGACCTGCCGGATGCCCTGCCGATTGTGGGCGGCCTCCTGGTCTTTTTCGTGTTGCTCTTTGCCTCTAACTGGCAGCAGTATTACTACACCTACTGCATCTTTTACGAGGAGTGCGGCAAGCAGCGTATGGAGATTGCCGAGCGCTTGCGCAAGCTGCCGCTGTCGTTTTTTGGCCGTCGTGATCTGGCCGATTTAACCGAGACCATCATGGGCGACGTCCAGGCCATGGAGCACGCCTACAGCCACGTGCTGGGAGAGCTTTGGGGTGCCATCATCGCAAGCGCCATTGTGTTCGTGGCGTCGCTGTTCTTTTGCTGGCAGCTGGCGATCGCGGCGTTTTGGAGCGTGCCCGTGGCCTTTGCCGTGCTGTATCTGACACGCGGCCCCATGACCCCGGTGTTCGACCATGTGCGCGCCGAGAAGGTCAAGGTTACCGAGGCGATCCAGGAGACGCTCGACTGCGTGCGCGAGATCCGCGCCACCAACCAGGAGGCTCATTATCTTGAGGGGCTCAACGCCGTGATCGATGCCGAGGAGCGCGAGACCACCAAAGGCGAGCTCGCCAATGGGCTTTTGGTCAACTCCGCCTTTGCCATCCTGCGCCTGGGGATTGCCACCACGTTGGTCACGGGCGCTGCGATGGTCGCCTCCGGCCAGGTCGACTTTTTGGTGATGTTTGCCTTCCTGCTTATGGTGAGCCGCATCTATGCGCCCTTTGATCAGGCGCTGATGCTGATGTCCGAGCTGTTTGCCGCCGAGTCGTCGGCCAAGCGCATGCGTTCCATCATGGAAGAGCCCGTGGCGCGGGGCAGCGAGCAGTTTGAGCCCGTAGGCCACGATGTGGTGTTCGATCACGTGGCATTTGGCTATGGTGCGGGCGAGGACGGCCGCGCCGGCGAGAAAGTTCTTACCGATGTGAGCTTTACCGCCAAGGAAGGCGAGGTCACGGCACTGGTCGGTCCTTCGGGCTCCGGTAAGTCCACGGTGAGCCGCCTGGCCGCGCGCTTTTGGGATGCCACCGCGGGCACGGTCACCGTGGGCGGCGTGGATGTTGCGAGCGTGGATCCCGAGGTGCTGCTGCGCGACTACGCCATTGTGTTCCAAGACGTGCTGCTCTTTGACGACACGGTGATGGGAAACATCCGCCTCGGGCGTCGTGGCGCCACCGATGAGCAAGTGCTTGCGGCTGCGCGTGCCGCCAACTGCGGCGAGTTTGTGAGCCGCATGCCGCAGGGCTACAACACCATGATCGGCGAGAACGGCTCCAAGCTGTCCGGCGGTGAGCGCCAGCGCATCTCTATCGCCCGTGCGCTGCTCAAAGACGCGCCGATCGTGTTGCTGGACGAGGCGACGGCGAGTTTGGATGTGGAGAACGAGACCGTGGTGCAGCAGGCGCTTTCCCGCCTGCTCGCAGGCAAGACGGTTATCGTGATCGCCCACCGTATGCGCACGGTAGAAAATGCCGATAAGATCGTTGTGCTCAAGGATGGTGTGGTAGCCGAGCAGGGCACTCCGGCGCAGCTCAAGGCGGCAGGTGGAGAATTCGCCCGCATGGTGGCGCTGCAAAAGGAAGCAGCTACCTGGCAGTTGTAAGAAGGGGCAAAGGGACAGTCCCTTTCTCACATTGACAATCGGTTACTCCGCATCGTTAATTTTCAAAAGGTTAGCCATGGCTGACCTAGATAGTTAGATAAAATTGAGATATTTCAAAAGCGTGCTCGAGCAAACTTGTTTACTCGGGTGCTGAGGCACCATGCCGCGTCCAATGCGGCAAAAGGGAGAAGCAACATGAAGAAGTCGACGTTCAATACCCTGCTTGTCGGTGGCGGTTTTCTGCTTGGCACGGCCGGCATCAAGCTGCTTACCAGCGCTCCGGTCAAGAATGCCTGCGTGCAGGGTATTGCGTGCGGTATGCGCATCAAGAACGGCTACCAGGACATGGTCGAGCAGGCCAAGGCTAATGTCGACGACATGGTTGCCGAGGCTGCTTATATCACCCAGAGCGAGGCCGCTGCTGACGAGGCAGCCGAGTAACGCTCCCAGGCACAAACTATGAGATTCTCGATTATTAGCGAGATCCCCGGCAGGACCCGTCTTCAATTGGCGGGTCCTGTGCCAGAGAGCGATCTCGATGCACTTCTTAAGCTTGGCGGCGACATCGACGGCGTGCACAAGGTGCGCGTCTACGGCCGCATCGGCCAGATGGCACTCGAATACGACGAGTCGCGCCGCGATGCCGTGCTGGCCGCCGTCGGTGCGCTCGACGCTCAGGCCATTGCCGACGCAAAGACGGGTTACGTGATGCAGCTTGAGCCACGCAAGCACAAGCTCGTCATGGATCTTGCCACACTTATCGGTGCCCATTACGCACGTCGCTGGTTCTTGCCGACGCCTCTGCGTGCGGTGTTTGTCGTGGCCGGTTACATGGCATTTTTGCGCGCTGCCCTTCATGAGCTCGCACAGCCGCGCCTGACCGTTCCCGTGCTCGACGCTTCGGCCATCGGCATTTCGTTCGTCAAGCGTGATGTCGACACCGCGGGCCAGACAATGTTCCTGCTCAACGTGGGCGAGCTGCTCGAGGACTACACCCGCGCCATGAGCGAAAACGAGCTCATCAACTCGCTGCTCGATGTGCCCGACAAGGCGCAAAAGGTCGTCGGCGACACCGAGGTAAGCGTTGCCGCCACCGAGCTCGAGCCCGGCGACTTGGTCGCCGTGCGCACCGGCATGTCCATCTGCATCGACGGTGTTGTCGAGCAGGGGGGCGCTATGGTCAACCAGGCGACCCTGACCGGCGAGCCGCTGGCCGTCGAGCGCAGCGTGGGCGACGACGTGTTCGCCGGTACCGTCGTGGAAGACGGCGGCATCTTGGTGCGCGTGCGCGCCAATACGGCGCAAACCAAACTGCGCTCAATCGTCTCGCTCGTGCAGACGGCCGACTCGCTCAAGTCCGAGGGCCAGTCGCATATGGAGGACCTTGCCAACAAGATCGTCCCGTGGAACTTCCTGCTCGCGGGCCTGGTTGCGCTTACTACCCGCAGCCTCATCAAGACCTCGGCGGCACTGATGGTCGACTACTCGTGCGCACTCAAGCTCACGGGTTCCGTTGCCGTCATGACCGCTATGAGCGATGCTGCCAAGATGGGCGTCATGGTCAAGGGCGCGAAGTACTTTGAGTCGTTTGCCAAGGCCGACACCATTGTGTTTGACAAGACCGGCACGCTTACCGAGGCGCAGCCGCGTCTTGCCTGCGTGCTCACCACCGATGGCTGGAGCGAGGACGAGGTCCTGCGCCTTTCCGCTTGCTTGGAGGAGCATTTTCCGCATCCGGTGGCGCGTGCCGTGGTCAATGCGGCACGCGAGCGCGGGCTCGAGCACCGCGAGCGCCATGCTGCCGTCGAGTACATCGTGGCGCACGGCATCGCTTCGTCCATCGAAGGGCGTCGCGCGATTATCGGCTCGGCACACTTTGTGTTTGAGGACGAGAGCGCGCAGCTCGAGGCCGACATTAAGGAGCAAATCGAGTCCCAGATGCAGGGCCTGTCGCCGCTGTATCTGGCGGTCGATGGAAAGGTCGTCGGCGTGCTCGGTATCGAGGACCCGCTCAAGCCCGGGGTCCGCGAGGCAATCGCCGACCTGCATGCGCTGGGCGTCAAGCATGTCGTTATGCTCACGGGCGACTCCGAGCGCACGGCCGAGCGCATTGCGCGAGAGGCGGGCGTCGACGAGTTTAAGGCCGAGCTGCTGCCCGAGGACAAGTACGCGTATGTGGAGCGCATTAAGGGCGAGGGGCGCCACGTTGCCATGGTGGGCGACGGCGTCAACGATTCGCCGGCGCTCGGTTTGGCCGATGTGGGGTTGGCCATGGGCGGCGGAAGCGACATTGCCAAGGAGGTCGCCGATATCATCCTGACCGATACGGATCTTGCCGCGATCGTGCGCCTGCGCCGCATGAGTCAGGGTCTCATCGACCGTCTGACGAGCTCCTATTCTAAGGTGATGCTCACCAACTCAGCGCTCTTGGCACTGGGCATTACCGGCGCGATTACCCCGCAGGCGTCGTCACTGCTGCACAACGGCTCGACGATTGCCTACAGCCTGGGCAACGCAAAGGCGTACCTGCGTTAGCGCTTTTGCTTGAGTTTGTGGCCTGCATTCGGACGGTGTTGCAGCCGCCGGAATGCAGGCCTTCTTTTGTTTGACGAGATGTTAGCTCAGATATATGCTCGTGCTAGCAAAGCTAGCAAATGCTGAAGGTGAGGTTGAGATGGCTACCGTTGGCAGCATGGCGCAGGTGAATGTTCGCGTAGATCGCCAGGTCAAAAAACCGTGCCGAGGAGGCACTGCGGCTTTCGGGCGGGTCACTGCCCGAGCTCATCAAAAAGGTGGTGGCCAAGGTCGCGCAGGGTGGCGGGAAGTGCGAGGAAGTGCTTGCGGCCGTCGACGACCGGCAGCAGACCGTCGCACCCGATACTCCGTTCGCCGCGTCGTGGGCGGCGGCAGATCAGCTTTACGCGGACCTGGGCATCGCTACGTCGCCCGTATCCGACGATCGCGATTGGGACACAATCTATTCCGAAGCCATGGACGAGCGCTATCGCCAAAAGGGGATGATCCAGTGAGCGGGGCGCCTCTCAAGATCATGGTGGACGCCAGCGTATGGGTTGATTCGTTTTGTGTTGACCATGCCGAGTCGCTTGCCGCGCGTGCGTTTATTGGGCAGGCGGCGGAATCGGGCGCAACGCTGCTCTTTCCGGTGCATATCGCCAAGGACGTGCTGCACGTTGTCCAACACGAGCTGAAGCGTAGCGTTCTTGCCAGCGGGGGAGCGCTCGACGAGGCATCTGCCCGTGCAATTGGCGATGCGGCGTTGGCGTTTGTTCGGAACATGACCGAAAACGCCACGGCCGTGGGCGCTGATGCGTCGGACCTTTGGCTGGCCGACAAATACTTAGCGCTCCATCGCGATTACGAGGACAACTTGGTACTCGCCGCATGCAAACGCGCCCAGGTTGATTACTTGGTGACCAACGATCGAAAACTGCTCGAACATGCCGATCTTGCAGCAAAGACCCCGCGCCAAATGATGCCGATTCTGGCTTTGGCCGAACGCGGCAGCGCGGCTATCGGTTGATGCGAACTGTTTGCGGGCCTCTTGGACGACGATGCGCCAAGGGGCCCGCGTCTGCTATTTACAAAAGCTCGGCCTTGATGGCGGGACTTTCTGCGAGCTGCTCGGCTGCCTTTTCGTCGGAGCTGTCGAGTGCTGCCAGGCTGCGGTAGACCCACTCGTTGACCTGGGTGTTCTTGACGCCTGCGGTCTGCATAAGGGCGCCTACCTCGCGGATTGCTGCGAGCAGATCGGCTTTGGGACCCGCGAGCTCGACCTCGATGCCGTGGTAGGCGGCCACGCCGCGGTTCTCACTCACGTGGTCGATAAAGCCCTCGACGGTCTCAAGCTGCTGGGCGAGAGCTGCATCATCGTCAACGTCCAGCGCAACGAGTGCGTTCGATACCGTGAGGGCGGGATGTCCGCAGGGGACAAAGCCCTCGATGACATCCATAGCTTCGGTAATGGTTGAGCCCAGGCCTGCGAGGGCATTGACGAGTTGCTGCTTGGTATCCATAACGGTCCTTTCGACGGGTCAATTTTGCTTGGCGAAAATATACGTGACGCGATCGGTAACAAAAGTGCGAAGTGCGGCGCACATTGGGGTCTTCACAGCTCGTGCATAGAACAGCTGTCCGCTTTCAGAACGTGGTAAGATAACACTCCACAAGCGGGGCTCGCCCCGTATGTTCCTTGAAAAGTCGACGGTTATCGGGTGTTTGCAGGCCCGATACCATCCAGACTTTCCCGACATTCGGGGGGCGACTGGTTTCGACACGATAGCTCTGAGAGAGGAAGCAAGCCGAGGTCTCCTCGCCTCGTTAAACAGGGGTACCGTCAAATTGAATTGACAACAACTCTTCTTTTGAGCCTATGGCTCTCGCTGCTTAATTTATAGCGGCGCGTCAACCCGGTGATTTCCCCGACACCGGCGCGACGTCATTTTAGGGGAATGCTCCTGCGCACGTAATCGGTATGGCGCGGGCTAAGATCGAACCGGTTGGGATGCCGCGAGCGTGTCGCTGCGCGCAAAGCGTCCGAGACTAAACCAGCGACTGAGCTTGGAGATGCCAATCAGGGGGCTTTCGTGGACCGGAGTTCGATTCTCCGCGCCTCCACCATAAGCAACAGGCAGGTAGATATTCGTATCTACCTGCCTTTTTATTTCTAATCCGTACCGCGGAGAATCGAACTCTATGCAGGGCGCGGGCGTAAAGAAAACGCGTAAGCGTTTTTAGCCCGCGGGCGAGGACGCCGACAGGCGGCCGAAGCCGGTGCGGGTTCGCGAAGCGAACACGCGGATTCTCCGCGCAAAGCCTCAACCCTATGCAGACGCGATGCCGATCGGACTGCAGCCTGCCATGCCCCGCATCAACGTCGCCCCAGGCGGAAAATCCATCCCAGAATTCCGGCTCAGACTGGGATGCGGTTTCCGGATGACGTTTCAAGCGGAAACTGCATCCCGGAATCGACGCTCGGAATGGGATTCATTTTCCGGAAGACGCCTCAAGCGGAAAGTTCATCCCGGAATCCGCGCTCAGAACGGGTCGCGCTTTCCCAACGGCGGTCCAAGCGGAAAGCGCATCCCGTAATCCCGCCTCAAACTGGGACGCACTTTCCGCTGCACCTGCCGCCTCGAAAAACCTGCGCGCCCTCCATCCCAAAACTGGGTAGAAGAAGGCCAAAACGCAATCGCAGGAGGTCAATATGACTGCAGAAGATAAGGCAAAGAACGCCGGCAAGGTCGCGCTCGTCTTGGAGGGTGGCAGTTTTCGTGGGCAGTTTACCGCCGGCGTGCTCGACGTTCTCATGGAGGCCGGTGTCGAAATTCCGGCGGTGTACGGCGTTTCGGCCGGTGCGCTCAACGGCGTCAACTACAAGTCGCACCAGATCGGTCGCGTCAATCGCATCAACCTGACCTTCTGCAATGACAACCGCTACATGGGTGCCGCATCCTTCGCATCCACGGGCTCCATCGTGGGTTACGACTTTATCTTCAACGATATCCAGGACCGCCTGGATCCCTTTGATAACGAGACGTTCGACGCCAGCCCTATCGAGATGTACGCCGTCGCGACGGACATGCTGTTTGGAACCGCTGCCTACCTGCCGGTCAAAAGCGCCGTGCTCGATCTCGACGCCGTGCGCGCCTCGACCTCGCTGCCGCTGGTGACGCCGCCGGTCGAGATTGACGGGCACAAATACGTCGACGGCGGCGTGGCCGATTCGGTTCCTATCGAGCATGTGCTCGAGGAGGCCGGCTTCGATCGCGCGGTTGTCATTGTCACGCAGGACCGCTCGTACGAGAAAAAGCCCTACGAGTTTATGCCTGCCGCGCGCGCCCGCTATGCCGACTACCCCTATCTGCTCGAGGCTATCGAGACGCGCCACGACCGCTATAACCTCCAGCGCATGCACCTGTGGAAGTATGAGTGCGAGGGCCGCGCGCTGGTCATTGCTCCGCAAAAGCCGGTCGAGGTCGGCCATGTCGAGCACGATCCGGCAAAGCTTCTCGACCTGTATATCCAGGGCCGTCAGGAGGCAATGCGCCTACTGAGTGATATCGAGGCATTTGTCGAGCGCTAGCGCTGCAACGTCACGGCTCGTGGATGACATGTGCAGAAACTCTGGTCGGAGCCAAAATACCTGTTGACTCGTACGGCGAGCGGGGTAATATGGACGGGTTACTTGCAGAGCCCCGTGAATCTCTGTAACAACACGTACTGTACATGGAGGAGTCTAAGTGATTTCGAAATCGACTCACTACGCCAAGCAGGGCGAGGTCCAGCGCAACTGGGTTCTCGTCGACGCCGATGGTGCTGTCCTGGGCCGTCTTGCCACCCAGATCGCAATGATCCTGCGCGGTAAGAACAAGCCCCAGTTCACGCCCAACAGTGACTGCGGCGACTTCGTTGTCGTCATCAACGCCGATAAGGTCCAGCTTACCGGTAACAAGGCCGACACGAAGACCTATTATCGCCACAGCGGCTACAACGGCGGCCTCAAGGCTGAGAGCTTCCGCCAGGCTATGGAGAAGCACCCGGAGAAGGTCATCGAGCGCGCCGTTCGCGGTATGCTGCCCAAGACCACCCTCGGCCGTGCCCAGATGACCAAGCTTAAGGTCTACGCTGGTGCCGAGCATCCGCATGCTGCCCAGAACCCCACGAAGATTGAGCTGGAGGCTTAAAGATGGCTGAGAACACCGTTGTCTACCAGGGTACCGGCCGTCGTAAGAACGCCGTCGCCCGCGTCCGTCTCGTCCCCGGCACCGGCAAGGTGACCATCAACAAGCGTGACGCCGAGCAGTATTTCGGCCGTCATCAGCTCGTTGAGAACGCCCTTGCTCCCTTCAAGGTGACCGACACCGCCGGTCAGTTCGACGTTATCGCTCTGTGCGATGGCGGCGGCATCTCCGGTCAGTCCGGCGCTCTGCGTCTGGGCATCGCTCGCGCTCTTCTGAACGCTGGCGACTACCGTGCTGACCTCAAGAAGGCCGGTTTCCTTACGCGCGATGCTCGCGTGGTCGAGCGCAAGAAGTACGGCCTGAAGAAGGCCCGCAAGCGCCCGCAGTTCAGCAAGCGCTAGTTCTTCGATTTTCCGCCGGCGCTTTCGGCGCTCGGCAAAACGAGAACTCTTGGAGACCCGTCCTTTCCTTCGGGAAGGGGCGGGTCTCTTGCATAAGGGCCTTCGCTGGAAGGCGTCTTGAAAAAAGTCATGTCATGAATGGAAAACAGTTATATAATCGATACCATTCAGTATTGGACTATATACAATACTCGGTAATGACGACTAAAGGAGCTGACATGGAAACCTACTACAACCCCGAGGATCTGGCCAAGTTCTCCCCCGACGGTGTGGGCGAGGGCGCGCCCGAGCTGTGGGATCTCTACATGGCGTACTACGGCAAGGT
>URBS01000064.1 GCA_900546085.1 uncultured Collinsella sp. | reverse complement strand
AGCTCGCCTGGCAGGAGCCGCTGATCCACGAACCCCACCGCGGGCACTCCCCCGCTCTTCTCAACCCAAACCGTTCGCGGCAGATTCTCCAAATTCAGATTCATAGTCCCTCCATCATATCAAAAGGGCCGCTCCGTCGTGCGGAACGGCCCTTAGGGCTTTGTGTTCTTTCAGCGGGCGCTTAGCGCTGCTTGATGGCGGCCTGAGCGGCGGCCAGACGAGCCACCGGCACGCGATAGGGCGAGCAGGACACGTAGTCCACGTCGGCCACGTTAAACAGGCCCTTGATGGACTTGGGGTCGCCGCCGTGTTCGCCGCACACGCCAAAGTGCATGTCGGGATTGGTGGCGCGGCCCTTCTCGACGGCCAAGCGCACGAGCTCCAGCACCGCCGTGTCGATGGTCTCGAAGGGGTTGTCCTTCAGGATCTTCTTGTGCAGGTACAGCGGAATGAACTTGGCCTCGGCATCGTCGCGGGAGAAGCCGAAGGTCATCTGGGTGAGGTCGTTGGTGCCAAAGCAGAAGAAGTCGGCGTGCTGGGCGATTTCGTCGGCGACCATGCAGGCGCGCGGCAGCTCGAGCATGGTGCCCACGGGAATGTTGAGTTCGACGCCCTCCTCGGCGGAAACCTCGGCGATCACGCGCTCGATGACCTCGCGGGTCTGGACATGCTCGGCCGTGATGGAAACGAGCGGAACCATGATCTCGGGGCGCGGGTCGACACCCTCCTTGATAAGGCGGGCAGCGGCCGTGGCGACGGCGCGAACCTGCATGAGCGGCAGATCGCCAAAGACGACGGACAGGCGCACGCCGCGCAAGCCCAGCATGGGGTTGGACTCGACCATGCCGTCAATGCGACGCAGGCGGGCGCGCAGGGCAGTGAGCTCCTCCTCGGGAGCGCCGGCGGCCTCCTTCTTGGTGATGGCGACCTCGAGCTCGCGAGGATTATCCAGGAACTCATGAAGCGGCGGATCGAGCAGGCGGACGACCACATCGCGACCGGACATGGTCTTGAACATCGCCAGGAAGTCCTCGGTCTGAACCTTGAGCAAGTCGGCCAGGGCCTGCTGCTTCACGGCCTCATCGTCAGACAGGATAAAGCTCTGGATGATGTTCTTGCGATCGCCCAGGAACATGTGCTCGGTGCGGCACAGACCGATGGCCTCGGCGCCAAACTCGAGTGCGAGCGCGGCGTCCTCGGGGTTGTCGGCATTAACGCGCACGTGGTTGGCGTGGCCACCGGTCTCGTCCAGACGAATCTCGTCGGCCCAGGACAGGATAGTGTCCAGATCGCCGGTGAGCTCGGCCGAAACCAGATCAACGGCGCCGTCGACGACGATACCCTGGGTACCGTCGATGGAGATGACATCACCCTCATGCAGCACGCGGTCACTGCCCTCGATGTGCACGACCTTCTCGGCGGCGTCGATATGGAAGCGTTCGACGCCGCAGACGCAGGGCGTACCCATACCGCGGGCGATAACGGCGGCATGGCTCGTCTTGCCACCGTGGCTGGTTAGGATGCCCTCGGCGGCAACCATGCCCTTCAGGTCGTCGGGGTTGGTCTCCCAGCGGACCAGAATGACCTTATGGCCTTCGGCGGAACGCGCGACGGCGTCATCACTCGAGAACACGGCCTCGCCCACGGCGGCACCGGGGCTGGCGTTAAGACCGGTAGCGAGTGCCTCGTACTTCTTGGAGGCGTCGAACTGCGGGTGCAGGAGCTGGTCGAGCTGTGCGGGATCGATACGGCTCACGGCCTCCTCGCGGGTGATGAGGCCCTCCTCGACCATCTCGATGGCAATGCGCAGGGCGGCGATGGCGGTGCGCTTGCCCACGCGGGTCTGGAGCATCCAGAGCTTACCCTGCTCGATGGTGAACTCGATATCGCACATATCGCGATAGTGATCCTCGAGCGTCAGGAACACGCGCTCGAGCTCCTCGCCTGCGGACTCGAGGCCCGGGGTGGTCTTGAGGTCGGCGATGGGCTCGGTGTTGCGGATGCCAGCGACGACGTCCTCGCCCTGGGCATTCACCAAAAAGTCGCCATAGAACTCTTTGGTGCCGTCGGCCGGGTTGCGCGTAAAGGCGACGCCGGTCGCAGAGGTCTCGCCCTTGTTGCCAAAGGCCATGGCTTGGACGTTGACGGCGGTACCGAGCTCGTCAGAGATGCCGTGCTGTTTGCGGTAAATGCAGGCACGCTCGTTCATCCAGCTGCCAAAGACGGCCTGGATGGCAAGGCGCAACTGGAGCTCCGAGTCGTGCGGGAAGACAGGCTTGCCGTCAACAACCTCGAGCTCGGGGTACAGGGCAGCATCAACGTTCTCGGAGAAGATGCCCTTGAAGGTCTCGACGAGCTCCTGCAGGTCCTCGGCCGAAAGCTCGGAATCGACGCGAACGCCGGCGACCAGGCGTGCCTGGGTCAGAGCGTTCTCGAACAGGTCGGCGTCGACGCCCATGACGACGTTGGAGAACATCTGGATAAAGCGGCGGTAGCTATCCCAGGCAAAACGCGGGTTTTGCGTCTGGGCGATAAGGCCCTGAACGGAATCGTCATTGAGGCCCAGGTTGAGGACTGTGTCCATCATGCCGGGCATGGAGAACGGAGCGCCCGAGCGAACCGATACGAGCAGCGGATCGGAGGCATCGCCGAGCTTTTTGCCGCAGCGGGCCTCGAGGTCGGCCTCGGCGGCAACGATCTCATCGAGTGCGCCTTCGGGCCAGACGTTGCCGGCACCGGAGTACTCGACACAGGTCTGGCAGGTAATGGTAAAGCCACCGGGAACCGGCAGACCGATGCGGCTCATCTCGGCAAGGTTTGCGCCTTTGCCGCCAAGCACGAAGTTCATGGATTTGTCGCCCTCAGTGACACAGGTGCCCTGGGCGTCGGTTCCAAAACGGTAAACCCTCTTGCAATCGCTCACGATACTTCCCCTTCCATGCGCTTACGCGCACGACCGTGGTAACGAATCGACCCGCCGGATGCGGGCCGTGAGGGAACTATACGGCGGGTTTTGGACAGGCTTGAGCAGAGGGTGCGCGGTTTGGTAAACGTGCTAAAACCGGCGGTAAACGGTAGGTAAAGGTGGTTACCTTATGAAGATACCACTACAAGGAAAGTGCAGGTCGGATGCAATGTTTTTGCTAAATCGCTTTACCATTTATCAGCATTAATTCCAAGTATTCTCTTTGGTTAGCTAAAAGAGCCCCGTCCCAAAGTAGCTACCCAAACAACCTTGTCCCAAGTGAGCTACTTTTGTTGAGCGCGGCGGGCGGCACGGCGGGCTCTTGCCTCTTGAATCTCTTCGAGGTGAGCAATGATCTCGGCAGCGCTTTCCTCAATGGCTTTGCCGTCGGTACGCACAACAAAGCAGCCTAAGCGCTTCATGAGGGCACGAGCTTCCTCAAGCTCGCCGCGCACGCTCTCGGGCTCGGCATAGGAGCCGGCAACGGCACGAGCGTAGTCATCGCCCAAGCGGCTATCGCGAATTTCGGAAATCACATCGACGGTCGAAATCAGGCCGAACAGGCGCATCGGGTCAACCTCGTAAATCGACTTGGGCGGCTCCATGCCATGCGCCAGTGGCACATTGGCGACCTTGTAGCCCTGATAGGCTAAATACATCGACAGTGGCGTCTTGGATGTACGCGACACACCCAGCAGCACGATATCGGCACCCGACAGATCGTCACAACCACGACCGTCATCGTGCTCAACGAAATACTCCATGGCCTCGATACGATGGAAATACCGATCGTCGGTCTTGTGAATCACGCCCGCTACACCCTTGGGCGGCACGCCGACGAGCGAAGACAGCACGGCGAGCGTCGGACCGATCAGGTCGACCGAGCGAATGTGCAGCATGCCCAAGTAGTCGAGCACGCGAGCACGAAGGGCCGGGTCGACGATGGTATGGAACACGGCGATATCGCGATGGTCGGCATCGACGCGCGGCCCCACAAATGACTTGACCTGCTCCACGGAGGTCACCTTAGGCAGGCGCAAAACGCGAAAAGCCCCTACATCAAATTGCCCGGACGCCGCAAGCACCACCTCACAAGCGGTATCGCCGAGCGAGTCGGAGATAACGATAACGGTGGGACGAGCGGTGACCGGGCAATCCATGCGGGGCTCCTTTTGCGCTTATGCGCAGGCTGGCTTACTTTTTGCGGGCAAGCTCACCGATGTTGGCGATGCCGGAGAAAACGGCCTCGAAGCGGTTGAGCAGCTTAAGGCGATTATCGCGAAGCCGCTCGTCCTTGTCCATGACCATGACCTCATCGAAGAAACGGTCGATGGGCGCGCGCAGGGCGGCGAGGGCGGCAAATGCGGCCGGGTAGTCCTCGGCAGCAAGGGCGGCATCGACAGCGGTCTGAGCGGCCTCGGAGGCGTCGGCGAGCGCGAGCTCAACCTCGCCCATCAGGCTGCGGTCATACTCCGCACCAAGCTCGGGCTTGGAGATATGCGCGGCGCGGGCATAGGCGGTCGCCAGGTTGTCGAACGTCTCAGCGTCGTTCTTGCGGGCCTCGTCGAGGGCGGCGCAGCGGGCGAAGAAGACGGACGGGGCGATAATGTGCACCGCGGAGACGGCGGCAACGGTATCGGCCGGGATCTTTTCGTCGCGGGCCATGCTCACCAGGCGGCCATGGAAGAAGTCACGAACCTGCTGGGCGACCTCGGCGGCGTCGAACTCAATGCCCTGCTCGCTATAGAGCTCGAGCGCAAAGTCGATGAGCGACGTGGGGTCGATCGGCAGACGGTCGCGCAGGATGTTGATGATGCCGATAGCGGCACGACGCAGCGCGTAGGGGTCCGAAGAGCCGGTCGGGGGCTCGCCGATGGCAAAGATACCGGCGATGGTATCGAGCTTGTCGGCGCAGGCCACGATGCAGCCAGCGGTGCCCTCGGGCAGCTCGTCACCGGCAAAGCGAGGACGATAGTGATCGCGAATAGCATGGGCGACCTCGTCGTTCTCCCCCATCGCGGTGGCGTAGTAACCGCCCATCACGCCCTGCTGGCTCGTGAATTCGACGACGGCGTTGGATACCAGGTCGGCCTTGCACAGGTGCGCGGCGCGAGCAGCGTCGGCGGCAAGATGGGCGCCCAGATGAGCCTCGCGGGCAATAGCGAGCGCGAGCTGCTCGATGCGCTCGGACTTGGCGAGCACGCTGCCGAGCTTCTCCTGGAAGGCAACCTTGGCCAGACGCTCGCGGAACTCGTCGAGGGAGATCTTCAGGTCCTCCTCGTAGAAGAACTTAGCGTCGTCTAGACGGGCGCGCACGACGCGCTCGTTGCCGTCGATCACGCGCTCGGCATTCTCGGGCTTGCTGTTGGAGACGACCACGAACTCACGCGTGAGCTTGCCCTCGCCGTCATAGATCGGGAAGTAGCGCTGGTTGGTGAGCATGGACTCGCAGATAATCTCGTGCGGGACCTTGAGGAACTCCTCGTCGAAAGTACCGACGAGCACCGTCGGCCACTCGCAGAGGTTGATAACCTCCTCAAAGACCTTCTTGGGCGTATCGACATGGCAGCCGGGACGGGCAGCCTCGACCTCGGCGATACCGGCGAGGATGGCCTCGCGACGGCGCTCGGCAGAAAGCACGCCGGCGTCCTCGAGCACCTGCTCGTAGACGGCGGGGCTGGCGACAACGTGGTCACCGGGGCCAAGCACGCGATGACCGCGCGTAGTGTTGCCGCTCGTCACGTCGGCAAACGACACAGGCACAACATCCTCGCCCAAAAGGCAGCAGATCCAACGGACCGGACGAACAAAGGTCGCATGCTCGTGACCCCAGCGCTGGGAGCGGTAGTTGGGCCACTGCAGGCCGGTGATAGTCTTCTCGCACAGAGCGGTCAGAATCGGCGTAGCCGGTGCGGAGGGAATGTTCTTCTCAGCAAAGACATACTCGCGACCGTCGGTGTCCTCGCGACGGACCAGGTCCTCGGCAGCCACACCGCACTTGCGAGCGAAGCCCTGGGCGGCCTTGGTGGCGTTACCGTCAGCGTCGAAGGCAATGTTGGCCGCGGGGCCACGCTTGACCTCGTGAACCTCATCGGTCGCGGTGGCGACGTCGGCAACGAGCACAGCCAGGCGACGCGGGCTCGAGATCACACGGACCTCGCCGTGGGCCAGGCCGGCATCGTCCAAACCCTTGACGATCATGGTGCCGAGCTGCTTGACGGCATTGTTCAGCGGCGCGGAGGGCATCTCCTCCGTACCGATCTCAAACAGGAAATCCTTAGCGTCTGCCATGGCTTACGCCACCTCGCCTTCCTGATCGGCATTCTCGTTGACTCCGGCGACCTCGGCCATGTAGGCCTCGCAGCACGCCTTGGCGACGGCGCGGACGCGCAGGATGTAGTTGGCACGCTCGACTGCGGACAGGGCGCCACGGGCATCGAGCAGGTTGAAGGCATGGCTGCACTTCATGACGCAGTCGTACGCCGGCAGCGGCAGTTTGCGCTCCAGGCAGGAGTGGCACTCGGCCTCGTAGTCGTCAAACTTCTGACGCATCATCTCGACGTTGGCGACCTCAAAGTTATAGGCACTGAACTCGCGCTCGTTCTCGAGGAACACGTCACCATAGGTCATGGGCGTGCCGTCGGGCAGATAGCTCCACACCAGGTCGTAGACGGAGTTGACACCCTGGGCGTACATGGCGATACGCTCCAGGCCATAGGTGATCTCGACGGGCACGGGATCGACCTCGATGCCGCCCACCTGCTGGAAGTACGTAAACTGCGTGACCTCCATGCCGTTGAGCCAGACCTCCCAGCCAAGGCCCCAGGCGCCCAGGGTCGGGCTCTCCCAGTCGTCCTCGACAAAACGGACGTCATGGTCGTTGGGGTCCAGACCGATAGCGGCAAGAGACCCCAGGTAGAGCTCCTGGGCGTTGACCGGCGAGGGCTTGATGAGCACCTGGAACTGATAGTAGTGCTGCATGCGGTTGGGGTTCTCGCCGTAGCGGCCGTCGGCGGGACGGCGGCAGGGCTGCGCATAGCAGGTGCGCCACTCGGCGGGACCGAGCGAGCGCAGCGTGGTCGCGGTATGGAAGGTACCGGCACCGACCTCGGAGTCATAGGGCTGCATAATGACGCAGCCCTGCTCGCCCCAGTACTGCTGGAGGCGCAGGATGATGTCTTGGAAGGAAAGCGATGAAGCGTTCATGCCTCTAATATCCCCTCGTCGAAACGATTACACGGTTAGGTACTGTACTATAGCGGTTTTTAGTCGATAGCGCCGATACGGTTGAGCGGCCAGTAGCGCACAAGCGCCACGGCGATCAAGTCGGAGCGGTCGACCGGGCCAAAATAGCGGGAGTCAGCAGAGTTCTCGCGGTTGTCGCCCATCACCCACACGCACCCGTCGGGAACGGTGTAGGGATAGCTCACCTGAGCGCCAGGGGCCTGGACCGAAAGCGGCCAGCTCATGCCGGTCGTATAGTCCTCATCGAGCGCCTGGCCGTCGACGACGACCTTGCCGTCCTGAAGGTCGACCGTCTGGCCGGCCGTGGCAATAACTCGCTTGACGAGAACATCGTGCTCGGAGGTGCCATCGGGGTTGTGGAATACCACAATATCGCCCTGTTTAACGGGCTGACCGAGCTCGAGGCTCACCTTTTGCGCCAGGATCTGATCGCCAATCTCGATCGTGGACTCCATGGAGCCGGTAGGCACCACAAAGGGTTCAACCACAAATGAGCGAACCAAAAAGGTGGCGACCAGTGCAATCGCGACGACCACGATCCACTCAAAGGCACCCTTTAGCACGGAATGCTGCGATGGAACCATTCTCACTCCTCGCTCTGTGAATACGACGCGTCCAGAATCTCTTGCGCGAATGCGCGCTCCTCGGGCGTAAGGCGCGCCGTCTCGATCAGGTCGGGACGCCAGCGGCAGGTTCGCTCGATGGCATTCTTGCGGCGCCAGGCATCAACCTTGGCATGATCGCCGCTCACGAGCACCGGAGGCACACCCTCGCCATTGAACTCGGCGGGACGGGTGTACTGCGCGTACTCGAGCAGGCCACCGTCCTCGGCGGTCGAGAATGACTCATCGACGTTGCTCATCTCGTCACCAAGGGCGCCGGGAATCAGACGCACGACGGCGTCGGCAACGACCATAGCGGGAAGCTCGCCGCCCGTGAGCACGTAATCGCCGATCGACAGGCGCTCATCGGCATACGCGTATGCGCGCTCGTCGACGCCCTCGTAGCGACTGCACACAAACAGCAGGCGCTCGCTTTTGAGCAGGCGCTCGGCCACATGCTGCGTAAAAGGCTCGCCACAGGGGGTAAAGAACACCACAGTGGGCTTGGGACCCTCTGCGCTAATGGCCTCGATGGCCTCGGCGATAGGCTCGACCTTCATGAGCATGCCCTGCCCGCCGCCATACGGCTCGTCATCGACGGTGCGATGGCGGTCGTGCGTCCAGTCGCGCAGGTTATACGCCTTAAAATCAAAAAGGCCGGCCTTGCGGGCGCGGCCCAAAATCGATGTGGACATGACGGGCTCAAACATCTCGGGAAAGACCGAAAGGGTCTCAATCAGCATGTTGTCCTCCCTACTTGTCCATATCGATCAGGCCGTCCATAACGTGGACGGAAATTGTTCCTGTGTCGGGAAGATCGAGCACAACCTGCTCGATCACGGGAATCAGTACCTCGCCGTACCGATCACCCTCGACAACCCAAACATCGTTAGCGGGCGTCGACACGATCTCGACGATCGTGCCGAGCGAACCGAAGCGCTCGTCGACCACCTCGCGACCCATCAGGTCGGTATAGGCGGCGTCGAGTGAATCGAGCTCAAAATCGTCACGATTTGCCAACACATAGCATCCCGTGATGCCCTCGGCGGCCGTCAAGTCGTCAATGCCCTCAAACGAGACCAGATCGCCATCGCCCGTATCGGTGACGGACACGACCGTGCAAAAGCGGTCGCGCTTGAGCGCCGGCGGCGTCAGGGCGACGCGCATACCCGGCTCTAATACAGAAGGAAGCCCCCGCAGCGGCTGCGCGAGGACCTCCCCCTTCCTTCCGTGCGGCTTGACCACACGGGCGATGTTTTTGTACTGGGACCTCAAGGTCCTAGCCCAGAACCTCTACCTCGACAGCAGTGTCGAGGCGAGCGGCCAGTGCACGGGCGAGCGTGCGAATGGCCTTGATGGTACGGCCACGACGGCCGATGACCTTAGCGACGTCATCCTCGGCGACAGAAACCTCGATCGTAGAGGCGTCGTCACCATCGATGACCTCAAGGCTCACGGAATCCGGGTCGTCGACGATCTGAACAACGAGATATTCGACGAGATCGGCGATGCGATCTGAGAGCATTGCCTCACCCTCGAGCTGTGCAGCGTCAACCTCAGGCACGATTTACTCCTCGGCGCCCTCAGCGGCCTCAGCGGCAGCCTTAGCGGCCTCGGCCTCTTTGGCGAGCTGCTTCTTGGACTTCTTGACGACGGTCTCGGTCTTCTCGCCCTCGTTGGCGGCCTTGACCAGAGCGGCGACGGCGTCGGTGAGCTGAGCGCCCTTGGACTGCCAGTCGGCGATCTTCTCGAGGTCGAGGTTGATGGTCTTGGGGGCGGTCATCGGGTTGTAGCGGCCAACCTCCTCGATGATACGACCGTCACGCGGGGCGCGGGAATCGGCGACGACGACACGGTAGTACGGACGCTTCTTAGCGCCGTGACGAGCAAGGCGAATCTTGACTGCCAAAGGAAACTCCTCCAACCAAGCAGCTTTAGGCTGCAACTACAAACAAACAGTTGAACATAATACGCCATCGACGCGGGCAGGTGAAGTCCGTGAGACCAACTTCTTCGGTGTAGTCGAGGGCAAATCCATATCTTAGACAAGAATTCGGGATTTGCAAGCACATACACGCACCCCACATGAGCTGCGCGGTATACTCATGACATGGAAAGACGCGAACATACATACGGTTATGAGGATGCCATGGGCGTCACGCCGCCCCCCTGGACGGGTCCGGCGGTGGGCCTCATGGACCTCGATGCGTTTTTTGCGAGCGTGGAGATGCTCGACCACCCCGAGTGGCGCGGAAAGCCGCTCATCGTGGGCGGAGACGCCGATTCGCGTGGCGTCGTGTCCACGTGTTCGTATGAGGCGCGTCGCTTTGGCGTGCACTCTGCCATGGCCTCGGCCGAGGCGCGGCGCTTGTGCCCGCAAGCCATTTGGACGCACGGGCACTTTGATCGCTACCGCGAGGTGAGCGCGCAGGTCATGGCAATTCTTGCCGAGGAGACGCCGCGCGTTGAGCGCGTATCCATCGACGAAGCCTTTATCGATATCACACCGGGTCGCTTTGCGCCCGAAGACCCGCTACTGGTTGCGCGGCGTATAAGCGACCGCGTGGCAGCGCTGGGAGTGACCTGCTCCATTGGCGTGGGCTGCAACAAGACGGTCGCAAAGATCGCAAGCGAGCGTGATAAGCCGTTTGGGCTGACCATCGTGCGCCCCGGAACCGAGCAGCGCTTTTTGGCCGCGCTGCCGGTATCTGCCATGAGCGGCATCGGGCGCTCGGCCGAGGAGCGACTGCGCCGTATGCGCATCTACACGCTCGGCGAGCTGTCACGCGCGCCGGAATCCACCTTGGCCTCTATTTTTGGCGTCAACGGCGAACGTATGCGTCAGCGTGCGCTGGGACTTGAAATCTCCGAAGTCACGAGTCTCGATGAAGAGCGCGAGGTTAAATCGGTGAGCAATGAGCGCACCTTTGCGAAAGATTTGACTGAGCGCGGGGACATCGAAGCGGCGATTGCGCTGTTGGGCGAGTCAGTGGGACGCCGCCTGCGCCGTCAGGGACTGACGGGCGCCACGGTGACGCTCAAGCTCAAGTATTCGTATGGAAGCGGTCGCTCGGCACAGCGCCGGCTGCCTCATCCGACCGACGATGAGAACATCTTTGTGGCGGTGGCGCTCGAGCTGCTCGACAACATCTGGCAGGAAGGCATGCATGTGCGCCTGGCGGGCATCGGCATGAGCGACTTCGATCATCAGGGCGGCATCCAGACCGACCTGTTCTGTGAAGTCGATGATCGCGGCGCCCAATCCAGCGACCGTCGCGACCTCTCAGTCGCTATCGACGCCGTCCGAGACAAGTTCGGCGACACTGCCCTATCCTTCGGCCGCCAATCCCGCTTCAACGATTAGTCCCTATGACAAAAAGAAAGCCGGGCAGCTGCGAATGATGCAACTGCCCGGCGAACGGTAGAGGTTAGCTAAAAAGCCCGTCCCAAATGAACTACTAGAGGAGGTCGAGGGGAAGCTGGGGGGCGTCACCCCAGAGCTTTTCAAGGCGGTAGAAGTCGCGGGCTTCGGGAGTGAAGACGTGGACGACAACCGAACCGTAGTCCATGAGCATCCACGTCTTCTGCTCGCGGCCCTCGATGGAGAACGGATGCTCGCCGCAAGCCTCGGCGACCTTCTCCTCGATCTCGTCGACGATAGAATCGACCTGGCGGTTGTTGGTACCTGTGGCAAGCACAAAGTAGTCGCATACGTCGGAAAGCTCGGTCAGGTCGAGCACCTGCACGTCCTCGCCCTTCTTGTCGTAGGCGGCCTGCGCGGCGGCGCGGGCGACATCCTCGGCGGCGACACCGCTCGCGGACAGCGAGGCGGCAGTGCGGTCGGACGTGGCGGCGAAGCTCTTGTGCTCCACACCTTCAAGAATCTGCTCGTCGGTCATGGTCTCGTCGGCCATGGAATACCTCTTTCTAGACAGCCCGAGCTAGCGCAGCTGGGCGTAATGGTTGTAAATCGTAATAGCCGTGGGATAAAGATAACGCCCGGTCTGGATCACATAGACCAGACCCTGCGCAAAACAGGAGAAGAACAACTCGTCGAGCGAGGACTTCCCCACCATCTTGCGCAGCGCATGGGCATAGTCGCCGTGGCGGTTGGGCTCGATGGCATCTGCCACAAAGACCACCATATCGAGCGGCGTCATGTCGCAGGCACCCACGGTGTGACGGTCGACAGCCTGGAAAACAGCCGGTGACAGCTCGGGAAAAAGCTGCGGAAGCTCATAGGCGGCAACAGGGCCATGCAAAAGCGGCGTCGCGGCGGAAGGAGAGCCGGCAACCTTGATGCCATAGTGAAGCGCGCGGGCCACGAGCTCGTCATCGGAAAGC
>URBS01000063.1 GCA_900546085.1 uncultured Collinsella sp. | reverse complement strand
CAAGACGAAGGCCACATTAAGTGGCCTTCTTTGCGTGCGGAACTCGCGATGAACTTCGTGCCCGCCGCCCGGGAGGGTGTCTCTTTATTGATAGAAGGCCTAATAAGCTGATGATTTTATGCCTGGATGTATTCGGAGTGGGACGGGCTTTCCGGATGGGCGGGGTTTCGGAAAGTGTGTCCCAGAATCGGCGCTCAGAGTGGTCCCCACTTTCCGGTTGATGTCTTGTCCGGAAACTATGTCCCGGAATTAAGGCTTGGAATGGGATGCACTTTCCGGTTGAGAGCCTTAGCGGAAAGTGCGACCCGGAATTTACTCTTGAAGTGGGATGCGCTTTCCCAACAGGCCCTCAAGCGGAAACTGCGTCCCATTCCGAAGGCAGATTCCGGGACACACTTTCCGAATATAAAGAAGGCCACTTAATGTGGCCTTCAACTTATATATGTTGCGGATGCTTTCATGACAGGCCGCGCTTCAACACCGAGGCGTCTGCCCGGCGACGCGGAATGCAAGGTTCATCGCGAGTTCCGCACGCAAAGGAGGCCACTTAATGTGGCCTCCGTCTTGCGCAGGACTGTCCGAGCAGGGAACCTTATATGCCTCCGCTCGGACAGACGTTTCAGTTATGAGCGACCCGCTACTTAATCTTGGTCGTACCCGGTGCCAGGTTGGGGTCGGTCTCGTTGGCCTCGGTCTGGAAGTGCTCCGTATAGACGTTCTTGCCGTCGCGGAACATCTCGTAGTACTGCATCTTGGCGTAATCCTCGCGTGCCTTGGTGGCGGCTGCGGCAGCGGCGTCGTCACCGGTGACGTTGGAGGAGAGCGCCCAGCGCAGGCTGGCGTCCTCGTAGCCCACCGAGTTGATAGCGGGCAGCGACTCGCGCAGCGTCATATGCGCCTTCTGGTAGTCGGTCAGCGGTGCGCCGATCAGCTGCATGAGCTGGGTGGACAGGTAGTTGGTGGACAGGTCGTCGACCTCGCTCGTCTGGTCGCAGCCGGCAACGTCGTAGTTGGCCCAGATGATGTAGTCGGTCTGCCACAAACGCTCCTGGTGGGTGGCGTCGTCCTCGCCGGTAAACCACTTGTCATTGAACTTGGACGGGAAGAACGGCTGGTGGTCGCCCCAGAACACCACGACTACCTTGCGGTCGAGCTTGCTCAGGGCGTTGAGGAAGTAGCGCAGCGCCTGGTCGGACTGTTCGATGCACGAGACATATTCATCGACATCGGAGAGCGTGCCGTCCTCGACGGTCTTGGCGTCCAGGTCGGTCGTGTCGATGTTCAGGTGCATCTGCTTGTCGACCGGCAGCAGGCCCGTGTCGTAGCCCGAGTGGTTCTGCATGGTCACATCGAAGATAAACTGCGGGTCGGCGTTCTGGTCGAGCAGCTCAAGAATCTTGTCGTAGGTTGCCTGGTCGGTCACCATGCCGCGCAGGGTATCGGCACCCTGGAAGTCGTTGATGGACAGGAACTGGTCAAAGCCAAAGTCCTTGTAGACGTTCTCGCGGTTCCAGTTGGTTGCGTGGTTGGGGTGCATGGCCGTGGTGGAATAGCCGAGCGACTTGAACTGCTCTGCCAGGTTCCCAGTCGTTTCCATGTTGTAGATGGTGTAGGGGTACACGCCCGAGCCCAGGTTGGCCATGGAGTTGCCGGTCATAAACTCAAACTCGGTATTGGCCGTGCCGCCGCCGTAGGCGCTCACGTAGAGCTTGCCGCGGCTGAGGCAGTTGGACAGGTTCTTAAAGTACTGCGGACCCTCGTAGCCGGCGCGCATGTTCTGGTAGATGGACAGGTCCGAGAAGGTCTCGTTCATGATGGCGATGACCGTGGGCTTCTCGCTGTCGAATTGCTCCTTTGCGGCGGCGCGCTCGTCGCTCTTGGCCGCGTCGGACTTGTCGTAGGCCTTGGCGTACTTTTTGAGCGTGGCCTTGGCATCGTCGACGGAGTAGTCGGCGGGTTTGGGCGGCTTGATGGACTGCGCTGCGCTAATAAAGGCGGGCAGGTAGCCCTCGCGCCAGTAGCTCTCGAGCGGGCGCCAGGTGTAGACGGTGATACCGAGGGTGTTGTAGTAGTCGATAAGCGTGACGTGCGCGGTCACGCCGCCCAGGCACAGCACGGCGACGAGCAGGTTGGTGAGCAGCATGCGCTTGGCGTTGGCGGCACCCTTCTGACGGTGCGGCGCGATCAGGCCGGCGTACTCGCACAGCAGCATGGCGATGGCGGTAAAGCCCATGGACAGCACGCAGAACAGCGAGATCGAGAAGGTGTAGCCGTTGCCGGCGACCGCGGCGGCGGTGGAGATGGCCGAAAGGTCGCCCGGCTGGATGGGCATGGATTTAAACGTGATGACGAAGAACTCGGCAATGCCCAGGACAAAGAGGGCAAAGGCCAGGACCGCGGGAGCTGCGCCGTGGCGCTGGAATAGGAAGAACAGGCCGACCATGAGCACGGTGATGATGGCCCACTCGAGCAGGATGCACAGGGGGTAGACCCAGGTAAAGTCGTGGTTGGACGAGACCTCCATGCCCAGCAGCGCAAAGACGCCGGCGAGCAGCAGGCACAGGACGGCGGCGACGAGCGGTTTGCCCACAAAGGCGCCGCGCAGGCGGGCGAGCTTGCCAGTGGGGGCGGGAGCGTCGGCCGAGGCGAACGCAAAGACGCGCGGTGCGATGCGGTCGCGGGCGATGCTGGCCCAAGCGCATCCGGTGAGAATGGCGTTGGTCAGGATGAGCATCACAAAGGCGAGCGGCTCGTTTTGAGCGACGAGGCCAATGGCGCCCCAAATGGTCAAAAAGAGCTGGAACAGGCCGAAGGCGACGCTCCACCCAAGAGCGCTTTTGGCAACGGTGCCCGACTTTGCGCAAATGGCCTTGGCCTCGCGCAAGACAAGGTAGACGGTCGCCGCAAGACCGACGAGCGAGATGGCGGCAGCGAACATGCTGAGACTCCTCACAAACTAAAACCTACGAAAGCGGGGATTTACCCGATTGTTACCAAGATATGCGCAGCAATTGGTGGCTGCGCACACCAACCAGCCATATTAACGCGCGCGTGTGGCGGTGTGGCGCAATGTAGTGGCGACCTGCGCGATAATGGACGGGAATTACACGGAAACGTAAAGGCTTCTTAAAGAAATGGCGAGGGTAGGGCGATGAGCGAGCAGGTTTGCGAGGCGGACATGGGCGGCGACGGAGCTGCGGGCGTGGATACGTACGGCTATCCGGTCGAGACTACGGGCAACACGGTACTGGACATTTTGGAGCACCGTTCGTCCACGCGCGCTTTTGCGCGCGATGACAACGACCGTTCCGTGGCGGTGACCGACGAGCAGCGGGCGGCGGTTTTGCATGCGGCGAGTCGCGCACCGTCGGCGGGCGCCATGATGATGTATTCCATCGTGAGCATTCGCGAGCAGGCTACGCTGGACCGTCTGGCCGACCTGTGCGACCACCAGCCCATGATCGCCAAGGCGCCCTGGGCGCTCGTATTTGTGGTCGATTATGCCAAGTGGATCGATCTGTTTGAGCACGTGGGCTGCTTTGAGCCCGAGTTTGTCGAGCGCACGGGCAAGGCGCCCCGCCCCGCGCCGGGTTTGGGCGACTTTGCCATCGCGGCGCAGGATGCCGTGATCGCCGCTCAAAACGCCGTGGTTGCCGCCGAGGCCCTGGGGCTGGGGAGCTGCTACATCGGTGATATCGTCGAGAACGCCGAGGAAGTTGCCGCACTGCTGGACTTGCCTGCCTATACCATGCCGCTGTCGATGCTCATCATCGGCACGCCCCGTAAGGAGCGCCCGGCAATCGCGCATCCCGTGGTGAACCTGGTGCACGAGGAGCACTACCGCCGCGCCGACGCCGCGACGATGGATGCGCAGGTGGCCGAGATGGATGCGATGTTTCGCCCGCACGCCCGCGAGGTGGGCGAGCGCGTCATCGACATCTACACCCGTAAGCACACGAGCCCCTTTATGGCCGAGATGAGCCGCTCTATGGAGTGGTGGTTCAAAAACTGGCTCGGAAAATGACGAATGTGACAAAGGGGGCGTCCCTTTGTCACATTCCATATCGCCGCGGTGGCCTAAAGGCCGCATAAATGTTTATCTAGCTGGGAAAACGGTGCCATTAGAATATGGGCTGATTACCTATAATCCCGTCGAACGTTAAAATTGGGAGGAAACCGGCTTATGGAACAAAAGGCAAAGGAAGTAGCCTCGCACGCTGCGATTCCTGTGAGCATCTCGGCGATGCTCGTCACGCTGGGCGTGGTGTATGGCGATATCGGCACCAGCCCCATGTATGTAACCAAGGCGCTCGTTGCCGGCAACGGCGGCATCGGAAGCGTCACGCAGGAGTTCGTGCTCGGCGCGCTCTCCCTTGTCGTGTGGACGGTCACGCTGCTAACGACCGTCAAGTACGTGCTGATCTCGCTGCGCGCCGACAACCACGGCGAGGGCGGCATCTTTGCCCTGTACAGCCTGGTCAAGCGCTGCGGCAAGTGGCTCATCATCCCCGCCATGCTGGGCGGCGCGGCGCTCCTCGCCGACGGCATCCTGACGCCTGCCGTTACCGTCACCACGGCCATCGAGGGCCTGCGCACCATCCCGGCGGTCCATGCCGTGCTCGGTGACGACCAGGGTCGTGTCGTCGCCATCACGCTTGCCATCATCATCGCGCTCTTCTTGGTGCAGCGCATCGGCACGGCCAAGATCGGTCACGCCTTCGGCCCCATCATGACGCTGTGGTTTTTGTTCCTGGGCGGCACGGGCCTGTTCTTTGTCTGCCAGTATCCCGCGGTGCTGCTGTGCCTCAACCCGTTGCGTGGCATCGCTTTTCTGCTGAGCCCCAACAACCATGCGGGCATCATGATTCTGGGCAGCTGCTTCCTTGCCACCACCGGTGCCGAGGCGCTCTACTCCGACATGGGCCATGTGGGCCGCGGCAACATCTACGCCACCTGGCCGTTCGTTAAGTGCTGCCTGCTGCTGTCCTACATGGGCCAGGGCGCGTGGCTTATCAACAACGCCGGCAACCCGGAGCTCATGGGTATCGCCGACCTCAACCCCTTCTACCAGATGCTCGCCCCGGGTCTGCGCCCCTTTGCCGTCGGCCTTTCCACCGTCGCGGCCATCATCGCCTCGCAGGCGCTCATCACCGGCGCATTCTCGCTGGTGTCCGAGGCCAGCCGCCTGGACCTCATGCCGCATATGCAGGTCTTCTATCCTGCCGAGACCAAGGGCCAGCTCTACATCCCCATGGTCAACAACGTCATGCTCGTGGGCTGCGTCGTCGTGGTGCTGCTGTTCCAGAACTCGGCGCACATGGAGGCCGCGTACGGCCTGGCCATTACCCTGACCATGATGTGCACGACAATGCTGCTCTTCTTCTATCTGCACGTGGAGCGCAATCTCAAGGTCGCGCCGTGGATCTTTGCCGCCTTCTTCCTTTTGCTCGAGGGCTTCTTCTTTGTGAGCTCGCTCACCAAGTTCTTCCACGGTGGCTACTTCACCATCCTCATGGCTGCACTCATCATGGGCATCATGGTGTGCTGGTACAACGGTACGGCGGTCGAGCAACGTCAGTTTACGCTGCTGCCGCTGCGCAGCTATCTGCCGCAGCTCAAACGCCTGCGCGACGACGATCGCTACGAGCTCATGAGCGACAACATCGTGTACCTGACCAAGGACACCAACACCGACTATATCGACCGCGATATCGTCTACTCGATTTTGGATAAGCACCCCAAGCGCGCTCGCGCCTGGTGGTTCGTGAATGTCGAGACCATGGAGGAGCCGCATACCTTTGCCTACTCGGTCGAGACGTTCGGCACCGACTACGTATTCCGCGTGCATCTGTACCTGGGCTATAAGATCAACCAGCGCGTCAATGCTTACCTGCGCCAGGTTGTTCAGGACCTGGCTGCCAGCGGCGAGCTGCCGGCGCAGACGCACGATTACTCGGTCTACAAGGATCCGGGCAACATCGGTACGTTTAAGTTCGTCATGATCCGCAAGCTGCTGGCGCCCGAAAGCGACGTGGAGCCCAGCGAGCGTACGGCCATCACGCTCAAGTACATCATCCGCCGCGCCGCCGGCACGCCTGCGCGCTGGTACGGCCTGGAGAACTCCAACGTGAGCTTTGAGTACGTGCCGCTGTTCACCAAGTTTAAGGCCGTGAGCAAGATGCAGCGCCTGGCTCCCGACGAGCGTCCGTAGTCGACGTCTGCTGTTTGTCTAACGACCGCAGGCTGCAAAGGCTATACACTTGGAACCACCACAAGGAGGCAACCACCGCAAAGGTGCCAGTCCCCTTTGTGGTGGTTTTTGTTTTTGAGAGAGGGGCGGGGCGCTGATGGACGTCCGTGCGGACGGCGATATTGCCGAGAACTTTTGGTGGCGGCGCACAACGCTGACGCGCCGCGGCCCTCTGTATGACGCCTGCGTATCGGCGGGGCTGCTAGCCGCGGCAACGATTGTGGGCGCCCTGCTCGACCACCCAGGGCTCGCGCCGAGCATCATGATCGTCTATGCGTTTGCTGTGCAGCTGTGCGCCTTCTTTACCTGGAGCCGCCTGTACTGCCTGCTGAGCTCGGCTGCCGCCGTGGCGCTCTACAACTTCTTGTTTGTTGACCCGCGCTACTCGCTGTCGTTTATCGACCGTGTTTATCCCGGCATGTTCTTCATCATGTTTGCGGTCTCGCTTGTGTCGAGTTCGATCGCGTTGGCCCTGCGCCGCGCCTTGGCGCAGGCCGCCGCCAGCGACCGCCGCACGCAGATGGTGCTCGAGACCAACCGCATGCTGCAGCGCTGTGCCGATCAGCAGCAGATTGTGCACGCCATGGCAACGCAGCTGGCGCGTCTTTCGGGCTGCCCGGTCGTGTGGTACAGCGATGATGCCGATGATGATGACCTGCTGCCGCGCGCGACGTATACGGCCGTGGGCGATGCCGTGCCGGTGCACGAGCTGGCGTCGCAGATGCCGCAGCGGCTCTCGGCGTCCGCCTATGTGGGAACACCGCTCGATGCCACCTATGGCGGCTCGGCGTTCTTTGGCATCTACTTGACCGTACGTTCGGGCGACACCATGGTGCGCGCGGGCGACCCCGCCTCGGTTGTGGGCGTGCTGGCTATCGTTGCCGAGCCCGACGTGCTGACGCACGAGGAGCGGACACTTGCCGATGCCATCGTGAGCGAAGGCGAGCTGGCACTCGATCGCGCCCGCGCCATGGAGGCCCGCGAAGAGGCGGCGGTGCTTGCCAAAAACGAGCAGTTGCGCGCTAACCTGCTGCGCTCCATTTCGCACGATCTGCGCACGCCGCTTACCAGCATTTCGGGCAATGCCGACGTACTGCTCGACCAGGGCTCGACCGGCACCGCCGAGCTCGACGACCAGACGCGCCGCGGCATGCTCCTGTCCATTCGCTCGGACGCGCAATGGCTCAACGCCACCGTCGAGAACCTGCTTGCCATCACCAAGCTCGAGGGCGGCGGTATGCATCTGGCGACTACGCTCGAGCTCATGGACGATATCGTCGAGGAGGCGCTGCGCCACGTAAGTCCGGCCGTGCGCGAGCACGACCTTAAGGTGGTGGCGTGCGATGAGCCGGCGCTCGTTAACGTCGACGCGCGTCTGATGGTACAGCTCGTGGTGAATCTGGTGAACAACGCCATCACGTATACGCCCGCGGGTTCGCATATCGTGATTTCGATTGGCGTCGACGATGGGCACGTGACGTGCTCGGTGGCCGATGACGGGCCGGGCATTGCGCCCGAGGACCGCGAGCGAATCTTTGAATCGTTCTACACCGCCAACCACGGTCTTGCCGACAGCCGTCGCAGCGTGGGCCTGGGTCTTTCGCTCTGCCGCTCCATTGCGTTGGCGCATGGCGGTAGCATAGAGGTTGCCGCGGCGGACCCGCACGGCTCGGTCTTTACGATTGAGCTTCCCGTCGCCGATGTTTCGTTTGATAAGGAGTAGCGCCGTGCCGAACTCTGCCGTAAAACCGCTCATCTTGGTCGTTGAGGACGATCCCGCCGTTCGCAACCTTATCGTTGCCGCGCTCGAGGCGCACGGCCTGCGTCATATGGCTGTGGAGACCGCCCATGCCGCCATCGCCGCCGCCTCGTCGCAGGCACCGAGCATTGTGCTGCTCGATCTGGGCCTACCCGATATGGATGGCGTCAAGGTGGTGGAGTCGGTGCGCGCATGGTCGGGCATGCCGATCATTGTGGTCTCGGCGCGCAGTGAGGATGCGGACAAGATTCGTGCGCTCGATGCCGGTGCTGACGACTACCTGACCAAGCCGTTTTCGGTCGAGGAGCTGCTTGCGCGCATTCGCACGACGCTCAGGCGCCTTTCGTATGCACAAACGGGCGGCGTTGCCTCCGAGGGCTCGTTCGATACCGGTGAGCTGCATATCGATTTTGATGCCGGCATCGCCATGATGGATGGCGAGGAACTGCATCTGACGCCGATCGAGTACAAGCTTTTGTGCCTGCTGGCGCACAACGCCGACAAGGTGCTGACGCACCAATTTATCCTGCACGAGATCTGGGGCACGGCGACCAAGAGCGACCTGGCGAGCCTGCGTGTCTTTATGGGCACGTTGCGCAAGAAGATCGAGTCCGACCCCGCGCACCCGCACTATATCCAAACGCACGTGGGTATCGGTTACCGATTGGTCACCCAAGGCTAGGACGGCACCCGCCATCCCACTATGAGCTGCGGTGAAATAGTCCCTGTTTGGGCCTTTACCAGGCATTTTTAGGAACTATTCCACCGCAACTTTGTTTATTTGCCCTTGGGCTTGCTGGCGTAGAACTTCTTCTTTTTGGGCTTGCCTGCACCGGCAGACTTGCCGTCGCCGCGCGGTCCTCGGTCGCCGGCCTGCGCGTGCGCGGTCGATGCTGCGCGAGGCTTGCGGGCTTCGGGGTTGCGCAGCTCCTCGGTTCGCTCGGCAATCTCCTCGGCGCTAAAGCCGGCTTCGGCCATGGCGTCCTCGATGGGCAGGCGGCGCACGATATAGCAATGGTGCACCTTCTGATTGCGTGCGAAGTCCTCGGGGATGGTCTGCGCTGTAATGTCCTCCAGCACGACGCCCGCGCGCGCGAGCTTGCGCGTTTCGGGGCGGAAGCCGCGCAGATTGCAGCTAAAGATGGCATGACCGCCCTGTGCGAGCAGGCGCGACACGCCGGCCAAAAGCTCAACATGGTCACGCTGGACATCCCAGGTGCGACGGCCCATCTTGGACGAGTTCGAGAACGTGGGCGGGTCGACAAAGATCAGGTCCCAGCGGTTGCGCGTCTGGCGCTGGTCGCGAATCCAGGCGAGCACGTCGTCGCGCACAAAATGATGCTGCGGTCCCACAAAGCCGTTCTGGCGCATGTTGCGCTCGGCCCAGTCCAGATAGGTGTTGGAGAGGTCGACCGTCACGGTCTCCTCGACGCCGCCGTCTGCCGCATAGCAGGTGGCAGTGCCGGTGTAGGCAAACAGGTTGAGGAAGCGGCGCGCCTGCTTGGCGTGCTCGCGCACTAGGTTGCGGGTGACGCGGTGGTCCAGGAAGATGCCCACATCCAGATAGTCGTCAAAGATGACGGCAAAGGTGAGCCCGCCCTCTTCGATGAGCGGGAGGCGACGGCGCGCGATGTTGGCGCGTTCGCCCGATCCGCCCTTGCCGGCACCCTGCTTGCCGTACTGCGAGCCGCCGCGCGAACGCATGCGGGCCTTAGCGTGCACGTGCTCGGCGGGAACATCTAGGATGCGCGGCGCGATGGCCAGAATGTCGAGCATGCGGGCCTGGGCCAGTGCGGGGTCGATGGTCTTGGGCGCGGCGTATTCGGCGATGACGAGCCAGCGGCCCGGCGTCTGCGGGCAACCCTCGTACAGATCGATGGCGGCGGAGTAGTCGGGCAGGTCGGCATCGTAGACGCGGTAGCAGCTCACGCCCTCGCGCTTGGCCCACTTGCGACGCAGGCGGGCGTTCTTGCGCAGGCGGTTGGCGAACTGCTCGGATTCGGGGATGAGCACGGGCAGCGGCTTGCCGTCGCCCAGGTCGAGCATGGCGGCAGGCTCGGGCATGGCGGGGGCGGCGGCTTCATCGTTGACTTCGTTGGCATCCGCAGCCTCGGCCTCGGCATCCGCACTGGTCGCAGCCTCAAACGCTGCGGCGGCGTGGTCGAGTGAAGGCCAGACTTCGACGGTCGCCTCTTCGTTGTTGGGCATGACGGCGATTGAGCGCTCGGGCTCGGTGTGGAGCGCGCGGGCCAGCAATCCGTCGCGGGTGAGCGCGGCGACCGGTGCCGAAGCGAGCTCGGGCGCGCGGCGCAGCTCGCCGACCAGCGTCATGGCGTCGTGCATGAGCGAAAGCGGGGTCTCGGTGGTGTCTGCGACCAGGGCGGCACCGGCAACGGCACCTGCGTGGTCCAGCACGGTGGCGGACTTGGCGGCGCAAAAATCGACAAAACGCTTGTAGCCGGCACACTTAACCATGCGCTCGGCGGTCTTGCGTGCGGCGGGGTCAATGTCCACGGCGACGATGCGTGCCTGCCGCTCGTGCGCTGCCGCCTCGCGCTCGCGCGCCTCGGCAAGTAGCTGCTCCCACAGGGCGGCGTCGTGCAGCTGCCAGCCCTCAAAGCCCCAGTGCTCGCGGGCGGCGCCCGGGGCGCGGTCGGTTAGGATATTCACTGCCTCCAGCAGCAGACCGCCGCCGGCGCACGAAGCGTCGACCAGCGTGGGCAGGGCTTCGTTCTCGTAATCGTCGGCCGTCAGCTCGCGCTCGCACAGTGCAGTCCAGCCGACCTGCGCCAGCACCAGGGCGGCGTAGTCGGGGCGCAGCACGTGTGTGCCCTCGCCGGCGCGGGTCGCGGCGGGCGGCAGGCGCTTGAACAGCGGGTCGCCCGAAAGGTCCAGGCTTATGCTCGCGCGGCGCTGACGCAGCGAAAGCAGCAGGTGAACATCGGGATCGGCGGCGTCGACATCGGCGCGACGGCCCGTGGTCTCGGCCAGACGGTCGCACAGCGCGTCCTTGGCGCGCAGGGCCGAGAAGCGCGTGTTGCGCAACTGCTCGGTCACGCCGCGGGCGGTAATGGCGATGGTGGCGCCGGGGCGGACGATGCTCTCCCAGGCGATGTCGTAAACGCTATCGTACAGTTCATCGGCATCCTGCGCCTCAAAGCGCCCGAGTACCACGAACACGCGGCTGGCCAGGCGCGACCACAGACAGGCGCGATAGCCTTCTTCGAGCTCGCCCTCAAACGTAGCGCGGCCCTTCAGGCGGCGGACATGCGAAAGCCCGAGGCGTTTAAGCTCATCGGCGAGTGCGGACTCAAAGCCCTCGGGGCAGCTTGCGTAAAATTCCATGGGTGACCTCTCTGGTTGCGTCGCTCCATTATATGATGGATGCTTCGTTTGCCCTTATCCTCGAAAGGAACCCATATGATTGATGCGTGTCCCGACCCCGCTGTGCTCTTTTTTGACGTGGACGGCACGCTGACGTCGTTCGATCCCGACGATATGACCGATAAAGACTTTTCGGCGGTTCGCCCTTCGCAGACGGTGGTTGAGGCGTTCCATGCACTGCGCGATGCGGGGCACAAGGCGTTTATCTGCACGGGTCGTCCCCTGTGGCTCATCGCGGACAGTTTGCGTGCGCTCGACCCCGCGGGCGTCGTTGCCATGGCGGGGGCCACGCTCGAGGTCGAGGGCCGCGTGGCACACGAGGACTGCATTGACGAGGACATTGTTGAGGAGCTCGCGCGTCGCATTACTGTGGCGGGCGGCGAGGCGTTGTTCGAGACGAACGGTGCCACCTATTCACTTGAGCCAGTTGGTGTCGAACAGTCATTTCTGCTAGGCGCCGGCGTGGTGCATGGCACCGATCAGATGCGCGTCGATGGGCATTTGCGCGTAGGCAAGGTGTGCATTAACGCGTGCGACCTAGCTCGCGTAGCCAACGACGATGGCTTTATCGAGCGCGAGTTTGAGCTGTGCAACACCGGTGGTCAGAATCGCGAGCTGAGCCCCAAGGGCATCGACAAGGGCGTGGGCGTGGCGCGAGCGCTGGAATACCTGGGTCGCACCGGCAACGCGCGCACCTTTGGCTTTGGCGATTCGGGCAACGACCTGGGCATGCTCGCCGCCGTCGAGACGGCCGTGGCCATGGGCAACGCCATGCCCGAGGTCAAGGCAGTCGCCGACTACGTGACCGACGATGTCGCACACGATGGCACCGTCACAGCGATGCAGCATTTTGGGTTGATTTAATAAATGGCCGGGTCGCCCGCAGTGGGGG
>URBS01000062.1 GCA_900546085.1 uncultured Collinsella sp. | reverse complement strand
AGATCTACACTCTTTCCCTACACGACGCTCTTCCGATCTCGGCGCAGCCGGAGTCATAGACCTTGCAATCACCCTTGGAGCCCGTAAAGGTCGAGCCCTGGGCCATATCGCCCGCGGCAACAACGTAATAGCCGTCGGAATCGCGCCAGAAGCCCTCAGAATCCTGAGTCCATTCGCCCGTGCGATAGTGATAAAGCACATTGCTGCTGTAATAGGTCTCGCGGCGCCCGTTGTAGTTATTGACACCCGCAGAGCGCGTCAGGCCCGATCCGTTCGCGTAGGACGCGGCAGACGCGTAGGACGGAGTGTAGCCGGCGTTGTAGTACGAAGCCTGGGCGGCCTCGGCAGCCTCTGCCTCGGCGGCAGCGGCCTCGAGCGCTTCGCGCTTGGCATTCTCAAGCGCAGTGCGCAGCTCATCGAGCTCGGTCGACTTCGCGTCGACCTCCCCCATCGTCAAAAGGCTGCCCGCACCATCGATACAACCCTGCAGCACAGCGCGCTCGTCATCGGTGGCATAGCCACCATACATGTTTAGGATAATCTGAGCGCGCATCTCAAGGGAATCGCGCTTGGCCTCCATCGAGGCGTTCCACTCCTGCATGGAACCATAACCATCGCCGCGATAATCAACGGGCTGTACCAGCGTCGTCTCGGACGGCGTAGATCCAACCGTATCGGACAATGTTGCCGCGTGGGCATCAGTTGCGCCGGCGCCCGCCAAAAGCGCCACGGTCAGAGCGGCGGAAAGGGCGGCGGCTTTCGGTTTTCGTGAATCGATCCTCATGTAGCTGGAAACCTCCGTAGTGCGTTTTTGCTGCGTTTGAGCTGCGTGTGATTCGATCGCGCTGCATAGTACCTCGAGCAAATCGCGACCTGCAGTTTTACTCAAAAGGCGCACGTCAATTGCGTAAAACTCACATCCTCTCAACAGGAGTTTTCCACAACTCAAATGCATAAAGCATGCCAAAAACCCTGTAATAGCGCCCTTCCTATGCAAAAAAGACGCCTGCGCAACCATTGCTTGCGCAGGCGCCTTGAGCAGGCATTTATGCAGTTATACCTATCGAGTCGCAAGGGGTCCTTGCACAAGTCGCCTTACTCGTCCAGCACGGCGAAGGCCTGCTTCAGATCCCAAATGATGTCCTCGGCGTTCTCGGTACCGATGGAAAGACGGATCGTGGAGGGCGTGATGTTCTGCTCGGCGAGCTCCTCGGCAGAGAGCTGGGAGTGCGTGGTGGTAGCCGGGTGCACGACGAGCGACTTGACGTCGGCCACGTTGGCGAGCAGCGAGAACACCTGCAGATGATCGATGAACTTCCAGGCAGCCTCCTGGCCACCCTTAATCTCAAAGGTGAAGATCGAAGCGCCGCCGTTGGGGAAGTACTTCTGATAGAGCTCGTGATCGGGGTGCTCAGGCAGGCTCGGGTGGTTCACCTTGGCAACGTGGCTGTCGCCGGCAAGGAACTCAACGACCTTCTTGGTGTTCTCGACATGACGGTCAACGCGCAGCGACAGGGTCTCGGTGCCCTGGAGCAGGACCCAGGCGTTGAACGGGCTGATGCAGGCACCCTCGTCACGCAGCAGGATGGCGCGGACATAGGTTGCGAAGGCGGCGGGACCGGCAGCCTCGGCAAACGAGACGCCATGGTAGGAGGGATTGGGCTCAGCGATCTGGGCGTACTTTCCGCTCGCCTTCCAATCGAAGTTACCGCCGTCGACGATCACGCCGCCCAGCGAGGTGCCGTGGCCGCCGATGAACTTGGTTGCGGAGTGGACAACGATGTTGGCGCCATGCTCCAGCGGACGGAACAGATACGGGGTGCCGAAGGTGTTATCGACGACAACCGGCAGACCGTGCTTCTTGGCGATCTCGGAGATAGCGTCGATGTTGGGGATGTCAGAGTTGGGGTTGCCGAGCGTCTCGAGATAGATGACCGTGGTGTTGTCCTTGATGGCACCCTCAACCTCTTCCAGGTTATGAGCATCGACAAACGTGGTCTCGACGCCAAACTGGGAGAGCGTATGCTCGAGCAGGTTGTAGGAACCGCCGTAGATGGTCTTCTGAGCCACCACGTGGTCACCGGCCTGGGCAAGAGCCTGCAGGGTATAGGTGATGGCAGCGGCACCGGAGGCGACGGCAAGACCGGCCACGCCACCCTCGAGCGCGGCGATACGGTCCTCAAAGACGCCCTGGGTGGAGTTGGTCAGACGGCCGTAGATGTTACCGGCGTCGGCAAGACCAAAGCGATCGGCGGCGTGCTGGGAGTTGCGGAACACATAGCTCGTGGTCTGGTAGATAGGCACGGCGCGGGAGTCGGATGCGGGGTCGGCGCTCTCCTGGCCAACATGAAGCTGCAGGGTATCGAAACCAAAGGTGTGCTCGGGGTTGTTGATGAACTGGCTCATGATGATCTCCTTGATCGAACGAAAGTAAATAAATAAGAGAGAAGTAAGTCGCTGTCTCCTGATCACGCCGACGGGCGCAAACAGGAGCCCGGCATTCGTCTTGGTAAGCAGTTCATATGCGGTCCTCCTTTTGACATCCCGGTTCCGTGGTCGGCTTAATTACCTACCGCCTTTGTGTGTTTTGAATAGTACGAGCATTGTTTCGCTCGGTCAATCACTTAAAAGCGCTAACCTGTTATCGGTTTTTTAGATAGCTATCGAAAGGACGGGCACCGATGACCCTCCAGCAGCTTCGTTTTCTTATCGCCGTGGCAGAGTCCGGCTCAATCAACGCCGCAGCTCAGCGCCTCTATACCGCTCAGTCCAACATCTCAAACGCCGTCAAAAGCCTAGAACAAGAGCTCCATCTGGAGATCTTTACGCGCTCCAGCCGCGGCGTCACGCTCACCAACGACGGCACCGAGCTTTTGGGCTATGCGCGCCAGGTCGTAGAGCAGGCCGACATGCTCGAGGCACGCTACGAGGACGGTGGCACCCCGCAAGCCCGCCTCGCCATTTCCGCCCAGCACTACGCCTTTTCGGTCGAGGCCTTTGTCAACGTCGTCGAGCGCTGCCGCGACAGCAAGTTCGAGTTCATCATGCGTGAGACCACCACATCGCAGATCATCGATGACGTCCGCGCGTTTCGCAGCGACATTGGCATCCTCTATCTGGACGACTTTAACACCCGCGTTCTGCAGAAGGCTTTTACCGATGCGCGCGCGAGCTTCCATCCCCTCTTCGACGCGACAGTCCACGTCTTCGTAAGCGAGCGCCACCCGCTCGCACGCCGCCCGCAGCTGTCCCTTGCCGACCTCACACCCTATACGCGTTATAGCTTTGAGCAGGGAACCTCAAACTCCTTCTATTACGCCGAGGAACCTTTTAGCTATATCCCTTGCGACCGCAACATACGAATCTCGGACCGTGGAACACTTACTAACTTACTTATCACGTCGAACGGTTACACCCTGTCGACCGGCGTCCTCTCCAATGAAATGCAATGGGGTATGGCATCGATCCCGTTAGCAGACGCCCCAACGATGCGCGTAGGCTATATCATGCACGACGAGCGCAAGCCCTCTCCCCTCTTGCAGCAATACCTCGACGAACTCAACCGCATCATCCATGCCAACTAACTGTCGGAAGACGGGGTAGAAATCGTAGATTGCTAGCCCCCGGCGGGCATGGCGCTACAATGGTCACTCGCACGAAACGTACCCAACGAAAGGAACCACGTGAAGGTCATCATCTATACCGACGGCTCGGCCCGATCAAATCCGGGACGCGGCGGCTACGGCGCCGTGCTCAAGTACACCAACCCCGCCGGCAAGACCTTCACCTCCGAGCTTTCACGCGGCTACGCCAAGACCACCAACAACCGTATGGAGCTCATGGCGGTCATCGTGGCACTCGAGGCGCTCAACCGCCCCTGCGACGTCGAAGTCCATTCCGATTCGCAGTACGTCGTCAACGCCTTTAACAAGCACTGGGTCGACAGCTGGAAAAAACGCGGCTGGAAGACCGCCAACAAGCAGCCTGTCAAGAACCGCGACCTGTGGGAGCGCCTGCTCACCGCAAAGAGCAAGCACAAAGTGGAGTTCATCTGGGTTAAGGGCCACGCCGGCCATGAGCTCAATGAGCGCTGCGACGAGCTTGCCACCACGGCGGCCGACGGCAGCAACCTCGATATCGACGCCGGCTTTAACGAGAGCGACCTGTAACGACGTTTTCGCACGCTATTTCCTGTCCCCTCGCGCTACACTCATCCTGTAAACCGAACGGCACGAGGGGGATACATGCTGCGTATAGCGACCATCGGCACATCCATGATTACCGACGACTTTATCCAGGTCGTCAACGCCAACGACCAAGCCGCGTTTGTGGGCACGCTTTCGCGCGATGCAGATCGCGGCGCCGCCTTCACCACTAAGCACGGCGGCGAGCGTAACTTCACCGCACTTGACGAGCTTGCGTCCGCCGACGACGTCGACGCCGTCTACATTGGCAGCCCCAATGCGCTCCACTACGAGCAGGCGCTCGCCTGCATAGCCGGCGGTAAGCACGTTATCGTCGAAAAGCCCTTTTGTGCCACCGAGGCGCAGGCGCTCGAGGTCTTTCGCGCAGCCGAGGCGGCGGGCGTCGTAGCCCTCGAGGCCATGCGCCCGCTCCATGACCCCGCCTTCCACGCCATCGAGGACGCCCTGGGCGAGATCGCCCCCATCCGCCGCGCCTCATTGCGCTTTGGCAAATATTCCTCGCGCTACAACGAGATTCTCGCGGGACGCGCCACCAATATCTTCGACTGCAATATGGCATCGGGTTCCCTCATGGACATTGGCGTCTACACCGTCGAGCCCATGGTCGAGATTTTCGGCATGCCCTCCGGCCTTACGAGCATGACTACTCTACTCGACCCCACCACGCGACAGCTCACGCACGGCCCCATCGACGGCTGCGGTTCCATCCTCGCCAGCTACGGCGGTGGCCGGATCTCCGTCGAGCTCGCGCACTCCAAAATTACGAATGACCTGCTGCCCTCGCAGATCGAAAGCGAGCGTGGCACTATCCAGATCGACCATCTGTCCACGCCCCGCAACGTCCGCATCGACTATCGCGGCGACGTCGTACGCGGCTCGGCGACCGAGGCACCGCGCGAACAGGGAGACAACGGCCGCGTGCTCGACCTGCCCAAATCGAGCAACACTATGGAATACGAACTCACAGACTTTATCACCGCCATCGGCGGCATCGATAACGTTAGGGAAGAGATTTGGGAGACCCCGGCGGGACGCCACGAGCTTGGCCACTACCGCGATGTCACACTCGTCTCACTGCGCATCATGGATGCCGTGCGCCAGCAGGCCGGCATAACCTTCCCGGCCGACGCAGGCAAGCAGGCATAGCTATGGGCCTCTTCGATACGTTCTTCTCCAGCGTCGCCGGCGGCAGCCGCGAACCCCAAAAGCCCTCTGGCGTCGAGCTCGAGCTGCGCCGCAGGCTTACTGTGCTCGCAAGCGACGAGGCCACTCAAGACACTCCCCTGCGCTATTTCCTGCGCTGGGAGGGCCAAGTCCAGGGCGTTGGCTTTCGCTTTACCAACACCAACCTCGCGCAGGCACGCGCGCTCACCGGCTGGGTGCGTAACATGGAAGACGGCTCAGTCGAGATGGAGATACAGGGAGCTCCGGCAAATATCCTATCTCATCTCGAGGCGCTTCATGCCTCCTACGAGCGCATGGGTACGCGTTTTCGCCTCGTAGACGCCCAGGCCCGAGCCCCACTTGCCAATGAAGACGGTTTCACGCCTCGTTATTAGTATTGTGTGCTAAATACGGTATCATTTACCTACGACCGTTGATAGAAAAGAGGCGAGGCGCATGGCGGTGCAAAGAAGGAATACCAGGCAGCGAAAGCTGGTTCTTGACGCCGTGCGCCAAAGCTATAACCATCCCACCGCCGACGAAATCTACAACGTCGTGCGCGCGCAGGATGACAAAATCAGCCGCGGTACGGTCTACCGCAACCTCAATCTCTTGGCCGACGCCGGGGAGATCCTCTCCATCAAGACGCCGGGCGGCAACCGCTTCGATCGCACGATCGAGCCGCATGCGCATATCATCTGCACCTCGTGCAGCCGCGTCATCGACGTACCGCTCCCCTTCGATGCCCAACTCGACACCAAGGCGTCCGAGCAAATCGGCTGGCACGTCACGTCGCACTACACCATCTTCGAGGGTCTCTGCCCCGACTGCCGGTAGATGTTCGGGACATGCCTTAAATCCACCTTTTCGCACTTTGCAGCAAAAAGTAGATTTCTAGGTATGTCCCGAAAACCTACTCGGCGAGCAGACGGCGCAGTTCTTCTTCGACCGCGTGCACGTAACGGACGCGGTCGTTGATGCCACACGTAGAGGGATTGCAGCTCTCCATTAGATAAGGATGGCCCACGACGTTGAGCATGTCGCGGTCGTTTTCGTTATCGCCAAACGCCATCATCTCATCGGGCGAAATACCCAGGGCACGACCGTAATCGGCAAGCGCGGAGCCCTTGCCCGAACCGAAACCGATAAAGTCCGTCCATTCGGTTCCCGATGTCATGACATCGACTCGGTCGCTAAAGAGGTGCTCGAAATACTCCAGGGCTGCCGGCTGATCCGCCTCGGGCGTCTGGAAGGCAATCTTAATGACGTCCTCGTCAATGTCCTCGGGGCGGTCGACCACCGCCACATCGCAATGGACCTCGTAGCGCAAATGGTCGACGAACGCATCGTTGCCGCTTATGGTGTAGAGGTGCCCCTCGCAGGAAAGGGTAACGTCGGCATGGGGGTAGGCGACCACGGCATTCGCGATATCCATCGCCAGGTCGCGATCCATAGAGCGCTTGACGACGGCGCGCCCCTCGCTCATGACCAGGGCGCCGTTTTCGCACACATAGGCAAGCTCGTCGGCCACCGGGGCAAACAGGTGGCGCAGGCTCGCATATTGGCGACCACTCGCCGGCATAAACACAATGCCGCGACGATGCAGTTCATCGATGAGCTCAAAGGCCTCGGAACGCGGCTCGTGCTCCCCCGGATGCAGCAACGTGCCGTCCAAATCGCATGCAATCAGCTTGATTCCCTCAAGACCCATATGCTTTCCCCCACAGCATCTCATCAACAGAAAGACGGACTTTGAATAGTTGCCTCTCAAAGTCCGCCTTACTCATACGCACGTTAACCGCGCGCCTTTTTTACGATCGTAAAGTCTGGAGCCATACTCACAACGGCATCCGCCGCACTCGACGCAAAGCGCCGGTCCGCATCGAGTTCACGGGTAACCACCGAGAGCCGAACGCCCTCGACGCCCCGGAGCATGCGGCCCAAAACAGGCTGCACCGGCGTATACATGCGCACGGTATGCTCGTCCGAATCGCCTCGGAAAAGCGGCGCGTGCATATTGCCGATCTCCCAGCACGCATGCGCGAGCGCAATCGGGTCCATGCGGTCAACTTCGACCAAATAAACCTCGGCGCTGCGCAGGCGCACGACAACCGCCACGGGCTCCATGCCCGAACGGTCGATGGCGAGCACGTCACCGTCGGCAAGACGACCGCCGTCGGCAGTATCCAGCCGAACATCGACTGTGCGCCCCAGCTCCGTCACGCCCACAAGCGCGCATACATCAGCCCGGTCCCAATCGAGCAGCAGCTCGTCAACTTCAAAGACGCCGCCCAACTTCCGGCGAAGCAGGAGTTCATAGGACGGATCGTTGAGATTTCCCAAGCATGTCGTCGAAACCAAGCGTTCAGGCATACTCTAACCCTCGGCCTCAACGAGCTCGATATCAAAGTTGAGGTCCTTGCCGGCCAGCTCGTGGTTGGCGTCGAGCGTCACGGCCTCGGGCGTTACGTCGATGACCACAGCGGGGACGGGCATGCCGCTCGGTGTGGACAGGAAGAGCTTCATGCCCTTCTCGATCTGCTCGATGTTGGGAACCTGTTCGGCCGGGAAGGTCAAAACCATCTCGGGATTGTGCTCGCCGTAAGCATCGGCAGCAGGAATGTGCACGGTCTTCTTCTCGCCCACCTGCATGTCGACAACAGCGGCGTCGAAGCCCTTGATCATCTGACCGGCGCCGCAGGTGAACTCCAGCGGCTCGCCGCGATCGTAGGAGCTATCGAACTGCGTGCCGTCGTCGAGCGTGCCGCGATAATGAGTCTTGACCTTCTTGCCCTGGTTGGACATGGTAACCTCCGTGATAAGAGCGGCGCACAACGCGGGCCGCCGTGAACATATGGCGCTAACTATACCCTAGTCATACAATTCAAAGACAGTTTGCAAAGAAACGCTGCAACCGGAGGAACCATGGCATATCCCGTATTTGACCTACACTGCGACACCGCTGACCGCATCGGCTGGGCCACGCTCGATCTCGACCTGCGCTTTACCGCCGGCACCGACGGTTATTTCCCCGGCGACGAAACGCATCCGCAAGATTTCGACCTCATCGAGGGCAATGCCTGCGCCATCTCGCTCGCAAAGATCGGCAACACGCCATGGGCACAGTGCTTCGCCACGTTTGTCCCCGACGAGATTCCCACCGCCCACGCCGCGCGCTTCCAGGCGCAAATCATGGCGCACATGAGCGGCCAAGCCATGCTCAACCACGACCGCATGGTCAACGTGCGCAGCGCCGCAGACATTCGCCCCGCGCTCAAGGACGGCAAAGTCGCCTGCATCCACACCATCGAAAACGCCACGTTCTTTGCCAAGGACCCCGCGTTGATCGAGGTGCTCAAGAGCTTGGGCGTACTCATGTCGTCACTCAGCTGGAATGCGCAGGGGCCACTCGCGAGCGGACACGATACCCACGCCGGCCTCACCGCCGCCGGCATCGAGGCACTTACGCAGATGGAGCACGCCGGCATGGTGCTTGACGTCTCCCACCTCAACGATGAGTGCTTTGACGAGGTTGTCGCCCGCGCCACGCGTCCCTTCGTCGCCAGCCACTCCAACTCCCGTGCGGTTTGCGGCGCCAAACGCAACCTTACCGACGACCAGTTCCGCACCATTCGCGACATGGGTGGTATCGTCGGCCTCAACTACTGCAGCGAGTTCCTTTCCAACGACGCAACCAAAAAGACCGCCGCAGACGTCACCTTCGACCAGCTAGCGGCACATATCGAGCACTGGCTCGACCTGGGCGGCGAGGACGTCATCGCACTCGGTGGCGACTGGGACGGCGCCACTGTGCCCGCCTTCCTCTCCGATGCCAGCATGATGCCCGAGTTCCAGAACATGCTCTCCAAACATTTCGGCAAGACCGTGATGCAAAAGCTCTGCAGCGACAACGCGCTTGCCTTCTTTGAGCGTTATTAATTTCACATCCCTTGAGCGGGCCGGCATGCCGAACGGTCGACATGCCGGCCCGTCCCCAATCCAAAGGACCGCTTTTGACGCAGCAGTTTACGATTTCCGCATCCCGACCGGATGGGACGCCCATCCCCGTCGTCGTTACCAAAAAGTGCGTCAAGAACTTCAACCTACGCGTCACATCGAGCGGTGAGGTCCACGCAAGCGCACCGCTCGGCGCCAGCCGCGAGCGTATCGAAGCGTTTGTGAAGCGCAACAGCGCCTGGATTATCAGCCGACTTGCCCAGCGCGAGCAACGTCAGGCGACGGCGCGAGAGCCGCTCAGCCCCTCGTCCATCATTGCACTTTGGGGCAAGCCCATCACGGTACAGGACGCACTCGATCACAACTTTGCATCACCCGCACCGCGACCCAAACAGGCCACCTTCGCAAGTTTTATGGGTACCGATGAGCCAAGTGGGCGCACGCAGGCAAAGCAGCGCACAGCCCTCGACGGCCTAACGCCCAAAGAACTCCAGACCCACATCGACCAGCTCTATACGTCCGAAGTCACATCGGCGCTGCGTGATATGGTGCACGCATACGAAATCGCAATGGGTGTCGCCGTATCCCGCGTTTCCGTACGCAGCATGAAAACACGTTGGGGCTCCTGCACGCCCAAATCCGGCGCCATTCGCATCGCGCGCGAGCTCGCCGCCTACCCTGTCGAATGCCTCGACATGGTTGTCGCCCACGAGCTCGCCCACTTGCTCGAGCCAAGCCACAATCAGCGGTTTCACGCCCTGCTCGACACGTACTGCCCCAACAATAGAGCTCTGTCGCAGCGACTCAAAAAACCGCCCGCCAACGAACTCTAGAGTCAGCTAGCGCACGCGCTCGATCTCGACGCCACAGCTTGCCAAGGGCAGGCCAACAGGCGCCCACGGCTTATCGAGCTTGATGCGCACACCAAGCAGCGAGGGATAGCGGCGCAGCAGCATCTGGGCTGTCCCCTCGGCTGCCGCCTCGATGAGTTTAAACGTATGCTCGCGCAGATAGCCATCGACATCGTGGCACACCGAGCCATAGTCAATCGAGGCGTCCAGGTTATCGTGCTCCCCCGCCGCGCGCAGATCGGCATAGAGAACCAGAGAAACGATGAACTTCTGGCCCAGCGCGTTCTCCTCGGGATACACGCCATGGTTGGCAAAAACCTCAAGACCGTCAATGACAATACGGTCGGCATGGCGCAGATCGTCATAGCTCACGTGGGGCACCGCCGTTGCGGCGGATATTTCGCCCCTTCCACGGCGGGCGAGCTCGGCGCCTTCAGTCTTGGTTGCATTCTCGGGCAGTTTCTTGTTACTCATCGCGATCGTCTCCTTCGTTTAGAACCCCGACCGCGCAAACTAACTACACGCGAATCGACAGATTCTTTTTATCGTCGCTCCAGTTGCAAGCATTGCGCGCGGGACATGCAAAGCAGGCGCGCGATGCTTTGTCGGCTGCATAGAGCAGACGCTCAAGCGGTTGGCTGTTCACGCGCAGCTTTCGATGGCCCAGAATGGCCGTCTTAATGGCTGCAGCATCGGCCGGCTCAAACGCCACGTCATCGGGCATGCCACCGAGAATCGCATCAGCGACGCGTTCGCTTGCAACATCATGGGATATACCCGATTCGTACTGTTCATCTTTGCCGATATCGTGAAGAAGTGCCGTGGCGTAGATGACCTCGCGGTCAAATTCGAGCTCTTCCTCGAGATTCTTGATCCACATAATGCGAGCGACATCGAGAAGATGGTCAATACCGTGGCGGCAGAAGATGCGCCCCGATTCCAACTGTGCAATGTTGCCCAGGTGCCGACGGAACAGCCCGTTGGCACAAATGTAATCAATGCGAGGCATGGCACCAAAGGGAGTCAGGCCCGAAGCCATAAAGCCGCGACGCGACGTCCCCTCATCGGTCTTCGATGCAAAGTCGTTGACGACCCTCATGGTTAGCGGCCCAGCATCCTAAAGAAACGCTCCTCGAGCGCGGGGTCGGTCTCAAAGACACCGCGGCGAGCGAGCGTCACGGTCTTGGTGCCGGGCTTTTGCACGCCGCGCATGGTCATGCACATATGCTCAGCCTCCATGAGCACAATCGCTCCCTGGGGAGCGAGATAATCCATGAGAGCGTCGGCAACCTGCGCACACAGCTGCTCCTGCAGCTGCAGACGGCGGGCATAAACCTCAACCGTGCGGGCGAGCTTGGAAAGCCCAGCCACCCGACCGTTAGGGATATAACCAATGGCGGCCTTGCCATAAAACGGCAGCAGATGGTGCTCGCACAGCGAGTAAAACGTAATGTCGCGCTCGATAACCAAATCGTTCGAAGCGACGGCAAAAGTTTTGGATAGGTGCTCCTCGGCACTCTGGTCCATACCGCCGGCAATCTCGCCATACATACGGGCGACGCGTGCCGGAGTCTCCAGCAAGCCCTCACGAGTTGGGTCTTCGCCTATACCTTCAAGCAGCAGCTTAATGGCAGTCTCGACTTTTTCCTGATCGACCATCTGGGCCTCACTTTTTTCGATTTCGCGTTCGCGCTATGGTACCACGCCGGCACGCAACCTCTGTCAGCTACATAGTATGGGTCGAATAGACCGGATCGTCCCGCCAAAGCTCCACGGCGTCGCAAAGCGCAATGTTCTCACGCTCGGCACGGGCACGCGTGGCGTTCATATCAATCACGCGCTGATTGCTCGAACCCCTAAAGCGCAACGAGATATCGTACAGATCCTGAACGAACGGACCGTCCACCAACATATCGAGGCAGGCGAGAATGCGGTCCGTCACCTCGGTATAGTGACGACCGCCCGGCATAAGTTCCTCGAGCACGTCGCCGGTAAAGCACCAAATAGTCTTCCCCGACTCCACGGGATAAGCGGCACGAACACGCTCAATGAAATCAACGAGCCCCGCCTGGTTCTCGGGTTCCATAGGCTCCCCGCCCAGAATCGTCAGGCCATC
>URBS01000061.1 GCA_900546085.1 uncultured Collinsella sp. | reverse complement strand
CTCCACCGGGGAGAGCGGCACGAGCGGGCCCTCGGTACCGCGCTTGCCCGCATGCTCGGCCAAGGTCTCGGCAAAGACCTCGTGCAGCAGCTCCTTCGCGCGCGGCAGGTTCATGGGCGTCACGCGCTCCATGCCCTCCTGGGGCAGACGGGCATGCAAGTGCTCCAGCATGTCATGGACAAAGTTGCCCTTCTCCATGTTGCCAAAGCCCGCATCGATGGACTGAGGTTTGACGCGATACGAGACGAACCAGCATAACGGGCAGACGGAATAGGCCTCGATCTGCGAGGCGGACGTCAGGCGCGGCACGAGTGGCGCGTCCTCGCCCTCGCCATCGCGACGACGCAGGACCAAATACGGCACGGCCTCGGCACTCAGATGCTGAGGGGCTTCACAGGCCACGCGCTCGCGCTTGAGACCTTCGCCCGCCGCGGGATCGAAGTCCCTTACGATATCACCCTCACCCACGCACTTCGCCTTGTCGGCGCCAGCGGTCTTAGCGTCGTCAGCTGCTTTAGCAGCTTCAGCGGCCTCGGCAGCGCCAGCGGCCTCGGCATGCGCCCGCAACTCAGTCCACACGGCAGCCGGGTAGCACTCGCGCGCCTGGCGATCGTGCGTCACGCGGGCAAGCGTAACCGGACCGCGCGCGGCCTGCATCGCGCGACCAAAGCGTACGCGCAACAAGGCGGCAGGCTCAAGCGTCACACCGCTGCGATCTAACTCTGCCGTCAGCGTGGCCAGCGGGCCCTCCTCATGTGAGAGCGGATAGCTGTCCAGATCGACATCGGCAAACAGCACGGCATCGTAGCTGCCGGGGCGCAGAGCCGCCGCATCGGCAAGCGAAGCAAAGCGAACCTGGGCGCGTGGCGCACGGTCAACCTCGTAGGTCTCGTAATCGTAGGCGGCGCTACGCTTGTCCACCTTGGTTCGAATGTCATCGAGCACGGGCACGGTCGCGGCCTGCGACACGTCGAGCGCACGGGCGCCATTCATAAGGATGTCGATGACGTGGCGCAGCAGGGCCACCTCCGCCTGGCGACGGGCCTGACCGTCGAGACCGCCAAGTGCGCGATCGGGCAGTGCCTCGGCAACGGCAAGCATGGCCTTGAGCGCCGTCACGGGTTTGTCGCGCCACAGCGCCTGGAACACGTCCGAGATCACGCACGGCACGCTCTTAAACCAGTTCTCGTCGCTCGCCGCTTTACGCGCGCCCCTCACCTGGCCCTGCACGCTCTGCAGCAGGCTCTTGACGCCCGCAGTGGTCTTGCTGCGCGACAGTCGCATATTCTTGTCGAACGTGCGCGCGCTGGCGGCGTCGGCACCCGAAAGCGGGCTGTAAATCCAGTCGGTAAGCTCCGGAGCGGGCCACCACTCAGTCTTAGAAGCCGCCCCTTCGTCGGCGGCCTTCATACGCTCGATCAGGTTGGCGAGCGCCGTGAACTGCCTGCCCGCAATGGATTGGGAAAACGCCGTGAACTCGGCCGTCTCGGCAGCAACGTGGCGCGCCGCCAAACGAGCGGCAAGCTCGCCGAACAGCTGGGGTGCCCGGGCGGACACCACGAGTACGCGCACGGGATCGACGGGTGCGGAGGCGGCATCGTTGACCTTGGACTCCTTGCGCGCTTTCACCATCTTATCGATGACGTCCGCATAGACACGGGCACGGGCATGGGGCCCGGCGACTTCCACAAAGGCAGGACGTACGACGGACTTTGGAGCAATCGCGGGAGCGCCGGCATCCTCGTCCAGCGGCGCGATCTCAAACAGCACACCGCGGACATCAAATGCCGCGGCAAGCTCCTCGCGCATCGCCGCTTGCTCGCGGGCAAGCAGCACGACAACCTCTCCCCCGTTGTTTGCCACGGCGGACAGCAGCTCGAGCAGGCTATACGTAAATGACGTGACGCCGCGCACGCAAACGGCGCGGGCGCACCCCGGCAGGTTGTCGGCCAAAGCGCCGGCCATAATGTCAGCCGCCTCGCAGGGCTCGACCATATCTCGACGGTCCAAACCGCGCGCATAGGCGCACAAAAGTTCAAACACGCGAGCCTCGGCGTCGCTTTTGGGCTTGGGCTTGCAAACGTTGTCGCAGCAACGCTCGGTGCCTGTCCCCGCCACACCCGGCAGCACATCGCGAGCCATACGCGCGAGCATACGCACCGTGCCCTGGCTGCGCGAAAGCGGCTGCAGGTCGGCGTCGTCGAGGCGCGCTACCATGTCCGAAAACAGCATCTGGCGCTGCAGGTTGTCGACGAAACCGCGCCCGTCGCCCAAAAGCTCCCAAAGCGAGCGAAGCCACGATGTAGGCGTCTTGTAGTCAATACCCAGCGAAACGCCGGCTTCCGCCGCATCATGACGGCACAGGTCGAGCTCGGCAAACGTTGGCGCCAGCAGCACGGCACGCCCGTGGCGGGCAATAAGGTCGGCAAGCAGCGCCGCCTCGGCATCGCTCAAATCCGCGCCGGCGTTGGTGGTATAGATTCGAACAGGCATGGTCCTCCACTCAAACCGTTCGCAATATTCAATGTTTCCATCCTACCCGCCCGCGCGGACAGATTTGCCCCACGCCAACAGATTTGACCCCTTGGAGACAGAGGAAAATGGATCACCGAGGAGGTCAGTCTAACCCAGTGATCCGTTTTCCTCCGTCCCCAAAGGATCAAAAAACCGCCCCCGAAGGGACGGTTCTGCGCAATTCGTTTGTTGCCGCTGGCCTACTCGCCATCCTCCAGCTTGATGAGGATCTTGCGATAGCCGCCGTACTCGCCGTTGAGTGCCTTGGACACGCGGCTCACCGTAGTGGACGAAGCGCCGGTGCGGGCCTGAACCTCAACATAAGGCTCGCCCTCATCCAGATAACGCGCAACCTGCAGACGTTGCGAAAGATCGCAGATCTCGCGCGGCGTGCAGATATCGGTCAAAAACTCCTGGATATCCTTCTCGTCATCCAAAAGACTAAATGCGTGGACCAGCTGCTTGACATCAGGCTTGTCAAACATGTTCTCGATATTCATCGATCACCGCCAAACCCGCCAAAAGGCATCGAAGTTGATACTGACATCGGGCATCGTTCGCCCGTTCTATGCAATAGGGCAACGCCTGTGGCTTTTGCCCGTAGCAGTTTAGCACACCACCAAACTAAAGCGACAAAACTCTCTGCCAGCGGCGCGTTTTCTAGGACGAACGCCGTTTTGAAACCGAATGCGCACGTAAGCTCCACGAATATCTGAGACAATGGGCGGCCGAACAAGGCGGCACACCCGAGCGGCCGTCCAAGCTGCCGTAGCAAACCGCTTCACGCGACACCGACGCACCCTGCGCAAGAAAGGATTCACACCATGCGCTTTATGCTTAACTGGCTCTTTACCTCTATCGCCATCGCGATTGCCACGTTCCTCGTCCCCGGCATCCAGCCCTTCGGTTTTGCCGAGGCCTGGGTCTGTTTCGCCTTCGTGGGACTGTTCTTGAACATCGTCGATTCGCTCGTCAAGCCGTTCCTGACGGTTATCTCGCTGCCGCTCACGATCATTACGCTGGGTATTTTTCAGCTCGTAGTCAACAGCTTTATGCTCGAGCTGGCCAGCTATCTGTCGGTCAATCTGCTGGGCGCGGGTATCTCCATCGCCAGCTTTGGATCGGCCTTTATGGGCAGCATCCTGGTGTCCATCATGCGCAGCATCCTCGACAGCATCGCCGAGGGCTAAAACGGCCATTCCGGCCGCGCCCGTCTCAACAGCCCAAAACGAAGGCCGCCCATCGCAAAAATGGGCGGCCTTCTTATTTGCCAAGTCTCAAAGGGCGAGAGAATCTGCCATTTCCACCCTGTCCCCACATGGCAGGTATGGGTTAGATGACGTAATCGTAGCCTTCATTGGGAGCGACAAGTTGATCGAGCGTCACACCGTCGAGGTAGTCGTTGATGAGCTTGTCAAGGTTCTTCCACACGTCGAGCGTGGGGCACTCATCAGATCGCGAGCAACCCTTGCAGTCGCCATCCAGGCAGGCGACCGGCGCCAGGCTGCCCTCGGTCAGGCGCAAGATCTCGCCCACCGTGTACTGCTCGGGCGGGCGCGTAAGCACGTAGCCGCCGCCCTTGCCGCGCATGCCCGAGAGCATATTGGCGCGCACGAGCGTCGCCAGAATATTCTCGAGGTACTTCTCCGAAATCCCCTGGCGCGCCGCGATCTCTTTGAGCGGGATGCGACCGGCCGCCTGATGCTCGGCCAGGTCGACCATAACGCGTAGGGCATATCTGCCCTTTGTGGAAACCAACATATATATAGCTGCCTTTCGGTCTTTTAATTCGTAGAAATTCTAGCCGAAAAATTGGTTTTGAAAATACCTATTCCCGTCAAGATGGTTAATCGACTCGTAATAATCTTCTATTTCCTATTGCGTTACTAGGCTTTACTGTCTACTATGCTTGCCAACAGCAAAACGAACAACCTATAAGGTTTGTGGGTTTCGCTGCCACACACACCGTAAAACCACACGGTATCCAGTCATTTGAACACTTTGGAGGTTCACCATGAGCAATGTTTACACGTCCATCGATCAGCTTATCGGCCACACCCCGCTTCTGGAGCTCACCCACTTCGAGGCCGACGAGGACCTCAAGGCCCGTGTGCTCGTCAAATTGGAATACTTCAACCCCGCCGGGTCCGTCAAAGACCGCGTCGCCAAGAACATGATTGACGAGGCCGAGAAGGCCGGCAAGCTCGTGCGCGGTGGCGACTACACCATCATCGAGCCCACGAGCGGCAACACCGGCGTCGGCATCGCCTCGGTGGCGGCGGCCCGCGGCTACAAGGTGATCATCACTATGCCCGAGACCATGTCCGTCGAGCGCCGCAAGCTCATGCAGGCATACGGCGCACAGCTCGTGCTCACCGACGGCTCCAAGGGCATGAAGGGCGCTATCGCCAAGGCGGAGGAGCTGCAGAAGGAAACTCCCAACAGCATCATCGCCGGCCAGTTTGTGAACCCCGCGAACCCGGCCATTCACAAGGCCACGACCGGCCCCGAGATCTGGGACGACACCGACGGCAAGGTCGACATCTTCGTCGCCGGCGTCGGCACCGGCGGCACCGTGACCGGCGTGGGCGAGTTCCTCAAGGAGCAAAACCCCGAGATTCAGGTCGTCGCCGTCGAGCCCGCCACCTCCCCGGTGCTCTCTAAGGGCCAGGCCGGCCCGCACAAGATCCAGGGTATCGGTGCCGGCTTTGTGCCCGACGTCCTCGACACCCAGGTCTATGACGAGATCATCCCCGTCGAGAACGACGATGCCTTTGCCACCGGCCGCGCCGTGGGCCACAAGGAAGGCGTGCTCGTGGGCATTTCGTCCGGCGCCGCCGTCTGGGCCGCTCTGCAGCTGGCCAAGCGCCCCGAGAACGAAGGCAAGACCATCGTGGCGCTGCTCGCCGACACCGGCGAGCGCTACCTGTCCACGGCGCTCTTCCAGGACTAGAGCTTCTCGTTCTTAGAACGAGTCCGAGGCACGCCGGTCTCCCCTCTCTTCTGGCAGCCTGAGCTCATCCCAACAGGATGCCCCACGAGACGTCCGAACTTGCTACAATGTCTGCGGCGCGGAACCAGCCTCCCGCGCCGCTTTTCTTTTTTGGCCACATGCCACCAAGGAGAACCTCCTCATGCACAACAAGCGCGTGCTCGTCACCATGAGCGGCGGCGTCGATTCCAGCGTGACCGCGTATCTGCTCAAAAGCCAGGGCTACGAATGTGTCGGCGCCACCATGCGCCTCACCTGCCCCGCACCCGACCCCGCCACGGGCATGAGTAAGGTCGACCGCGACATCGCCGACGCAGAGGCCGTTGCCGAGCGCATAGGCATTCCCCACCATGTGCTCGACTTGCAGCAAACCTTCGACCGTAACGTAATCGAGCGCTTTGTGAACGCCTACCAGGAGGGGCTGACGCCCAATCCGTGCATTATCTGCAACCGCCACATTAAGTTTGGCGCGCTGCTCGATGCAGCGCTGGACATGGGCTGCGACTACATCGCCACGGGCCATTACGCCAAAACAAGCCAGGCGGCAGACGGCACCTGGCAGCTGCATCGCGGCGAGGACCCCAAAAAGGACCAGAGTTACTTTTTGTATTCGCTTACGCAGGAGCGTCTGGCGCGCACGATTTTTCCGCTGGCGGGTCTGGACAAGGAGCGCGACGTGCGCCGGATTGCCGCCGAGCAGGGCTTCATCAACGCCAAGAAGGCCGAAAGCGAGGATATCTGCTTTATTCCAGACGGTAACTACGCGGGCTATATCGAGCGCCGCTGCGGACATCCCGCTGCACCGGGCGACATTGTGTGGCGCGACGGCAGCGTGGTCGGGCGCCACAACGGCGCGCTGCGCTACACCATCGGCCAGCGCAAAGGCCTGGGCGTCGCGATGGCGCATCCCGTGTACGTAACGGGTGTCGACGCCGTCAACAACACCGTGCATCTGGGCGAGGCCGAGGACCTGACGGCCACGGCGCTCACGGCCAACGACTGGATTTGGAGCGCCCCTGCCGACCACATGGAAGCCGAGCTGGATGCCGGCGGCATCCGCGTGGGCGCCAAGTACCGCTACCGACAGAAAGACCAGGCAGCGATCCTTACGCGCGGCGAAGACGGGCAAATGTTGCTGACCTTTGACGAGCCGCAGCGCGCCATCGCCCCCGGCCAGGCTGTCGTTATATACCGCGGCGACATCGTCCTGGGCGGCGGCACCGTGACCGGCGCACTTAAGTAGCCGCGGGTTTATCGCTGCACGTGTCGAAGTACCTCAACAGCGGCACCAACCTCGATTACGCGACGCTCAAGGCCGCGGCGAATGGCCTCGAGTCGACCCTCCGCCGTGGCCCATTTGCTCTGCGAAAGAATCTCGATCGCCTCATCAACAAATCCGTTGAGCCGCGATGAATCGAACCAATCGAGCGAGTCCGCAAGCGCCAGCTGGACGGAAGGGTCGGGCCCAAACGGCTTAGCAGCAAACCCAAACTCGCCAGCCGCGAGCAAGACAGTTGGCACGTTATACCACAGACAGTTACCGCTATCGAACAGCGGTGCAGGCCTTATCTCCAGGGTATCGACATTGCGGATGATACCGAAGTTTCGCCAATGGCGATCGCTGTTGGCCAAAAGGGCATCGCAAACAATCATCTGCGACATAGACCTTCTCACGGCAGCCTCGTCTGCTCCATGCTTACCAAGAAAGCGGCAGTACCGGTCGTACGTCGAGCTTCCTCGCTGGCCACCAAGGGCGTTCTTAACGTAAACAGCCGGAACATATTCCTCGCGGCCGTCAAGAAAGTCGTCGCACAGACACACAGGGCCATCGAACATGCGCTCAACCGTGTAAGGAACAAACTCCCCCTTGGAAAGCAAGCGACGATGCAGAGCCGTTGCAACTGCCTCGTTAAAGGGCCGTTGGTCGTCCATCCCGCACCCTTTAGCCAAAACGCGAATGCCGTTTCGGATCATCCACGATTTAGGGAGCTCGCCCTCGGACGTGTTATCCGGATTATTTAGACCGATGCCTTCCAGCCAACCCGAACGCTCTTCGGGCGCCGATCGCTCAAATTCGTTCTCAAAGTAATTGATGCTTTGCCATTTGAGTTCGGCGCAATCGGCCGGCCGCAGCCAATAACAATCCGAAAGCGATAAGCCCAGGCACCGAACCGGAACCTCGATGCCACCGGCAATTCCCAGTTCACGATAGCGCGAGACGAGTCCAGGGCGGACGTCAGGCACCGACCGATGGCTCCACCACACGTTGAGCTCCCGTTTATTCACCGTAGGAGAAGAGCTCGAGCATGTGCCAAACGGCATTCGTTGCGCATCGAGGACCTCGGCGATTTCGAAGGGAAACTCACGCGTCGGATCAAATGAGACATGCGCGACCTCATGGTCGGCCGACATCAGCGTAAACTTGCGCCCCACATCGGCCGCAGGACGGCGTCCACGTTTGCGGACCTTTTGATAAGCGAGCGCAGAATTGTACTCGACCATCTTCCGGCCGCCCACAATATCGCACACAAGCGTCCCCGATGCGGCAAGTTGAGATATGCGGGCTTTCGTAACGCCCAACAGGCGGGCAGCATCGCCCATAGACAAGTACTCAGACGTATTCATATGCCGCATTACCTCGTTAAGTAATTTACACGTTTAGTTAATAGATTACATACATCTTAATACTAAACGACCCAAAGCGAAAAAAGGCCCGAGAAATCGGGCCTTAGCGATTGGTCAGCCGAGTCGCAGGCTGCTCCCCTAGCGCTGAACGTAGGCGCGAACCAGCTCGAAGGTGTTGCGCACGCCGTCGATGTGGCTGCGCTCGTAGTTATGGCTCGCGTACACGCCGGGGCCGATCAGGCCGTGACGGATGTCGTAGCCGGCCGAGAGTGTGGCCTCGACGTCGGAGCCGTAGTGCGGGTACACATCGATGGCGTAATCGAGCTCCAGCTCGCGCGCGATGTTGGACAGCGTGGTTACCAGGTCGTAGTTGTACGGACCACCCGAATCCTTGGCGCAAATCGAAACCATGCGCTCGGTGCAGCCCAGGTCGTCGCCCACGCAGCCCATGTCCACGCTGATCATCTCGCGCGTGTCGTCCGGCACAAAGGCACCGCCGTGGCCGACTTCCTCGTACACCGTAAAGAGCAGTGACACCTTGCGCGAGAGCGTCACCTCGCCAGCGGCGACGGCACGCGCCAAGCCCAGCAAAATGGAGGCCGACAGCTTGTCGTCCAAGAAGCGGCTCTTAATGTAGCCGCTCTCCGTCACCGTGGTACGCGGATCCATAGCGATGATGTCGCCCGTCTGAATACCCAGCTCAAGAACGTCGTCCTTGCTGTCGACATTCTCGTCGAGCAGGATCTCCATGTTCTTCTCGATGGTCTTGACCGGCTCGTCGGCCACGTGCGCCGAAGGCTCGGTGTTAAGAACCACGCCCGTGTACACATTGCCGTCACGCGTGTAGACGGTGCAGTTCTCGCCATCGGCCGTAGACCACTGATGCCCGCCGAGGGTCGTGGGGCGCAGGCGACCATTGTCCTTAATGGAACGCACCATGGCGCCCAGGGTATCGACATGGCTCGCCAGTACGAGCGGCTCACCCTCGCCACCAAGCTCAACGAGCACGTTGCCCTTATTGGAACGCTCGGGGCCAAAGCCCATATCGCGCAACGTTTCCATTAGATAGTCAGTAGCCGCACGGGTATAGCCCGTAGGTGAAGCAATAGAAGTCAGCGTCTTCAACTGGCCAGTAATATAGGAGAGCGTCTCCTCTAGAGAAGCATCAACATTAGAAGCCATATGCATCCTTCCAAGTAAAACTAAGACCGAGCCCCGATTTTAACCTTTCTGCACGTGCAATACTCTAGAAACCGAGCCGACTCCAGACGTCCCCGCACCGGTTTTGTGCACGCGCTCGGTTTACAGTCCCAATCTTGCATAAATCCTATCGGTATCTGCATAAATATGAGGCATCTATTTGCTTCGTCTCAGGGTACCCCACCTTGGACCGTGCAAAATACGGAGTATTCAGCACCGTGGACCCCGTCAGCCCCATCGCAAACGGCAAAGCGACGCGGTTACAGCAGTGTTGCAGGTCGTCGCAAACCAAAAACGCGGTGGCAGCCCCCTCCGCTCATCGATAGCCCGCCCACAAGGGCTGTCGATGGGCGTCTGCGGGCCACTGCGGCCCATTCACAACGTTATGCATTTTTCAGAGCTTGCTGAATACTCCCAAAAATGCACGCTGAGAAGTGCACCACCTATCCGCAGCGGGCAGCATGCCTTGGTTTTGCCCATCTTGGGGCATCGGCGCGGCACAAAAAGCCCCGCCGCGCGTAGCACGGCGGGGCCAGCAGCAAGTCAAAAGACCATACGCCTACGGGCGAAGGACCACCAAACTGGGCTAGGCAGCCGGGCAGATCTTCTTGAAGAGCTCGATGACGTCGTCGAGCGTCGCCTCGCGCGGGTTGCCCGGGAAGCAGGCGTCGGCCATGGCGTCCTTGGCCAGGATCTCGATCTCGTCAGCCTTCATGGCCTCGCAGACGTGCGGGATGTTCACGTCGGCGGAAAGCTGCTTGACGGCGGCGATGGCGGCGTCGGCGGCCTCGTCGGTGCTCATGCCCGTGGTGTCAACGCCCATGGCGACGGCAACCTTGGCCAGACGCTCGGCGCAAACCGGCTTGTTGAACTCCATGGCGATCGGCAGCAGCATGGCGCAAGCGACGCCGTGCGGGGTGTCGTAGTGAGCGGACAGGGTGTGAGCCATGGCGTGGTCGATGCCCAGGCCGACATTGGAGAAGCCCATGCCGGCGACATACTGGCCAAGAGCCATGCCCTCGCGGCCGGAGCCGGGCTGGCCGGACTTGGCCTCGGCGACGGAGTCGCGCAGGTTCTCGCTGATCAGCTTAATAGCCTCAAAGTGGAACATGTCGGAGAGCTCCCAAGCGCCCTTGGTGGTGTAGCCCTCGATGGCGTGGGTTAGAGCGTCCATGCCGGTGGAGGCGGTCAGGCCGGCGGGCATGGAAGCCATCATGTCGGGGTCGACGACGGCGACCTCGGGGGCGTCATTGGTGTCGACGCACACGAACTTGCGGACCTTCTCGGGGTCGGTGATGACGTAGTTGATGGTCACCTCAGCAGCGGTACCGGCGGTCGTCGGCACGGCGATGGTGAACACGGCGTGGTTCTTAGTGGGAGCAACGCCCTCGAGGCTGCGGACATCGGCAAACTCGGGGTTGTTGATGATGATGCCGATAGCCTTGGCGGTGTCCATGGAGGAGCCGCCACCGATGGTCACGATAGCGTCAGCCTCGGCGGCCTTGAAGGCCTCGACGCCGTCCTTGACGTTCTGAATAGTGGGGTTGGGCTTAATCTCGGAGTAGAGGCTCCAAGCGATGCCAGCGGCGTCAAGCTCGTCGGTCACCTTAGCGGTAACGCCAAACTTGACCAGGTCGGGGTCGGAGCAGACGAAGATCTTCTTGTAGCCGCGACGCTGGAGCTCGCCGGGGATCTCCTTGATGGCGCCGGAACCATGATAAGAGATGGTGTTGAGAACGAAACGATTAGCCATTGATAGCCTCCCATCGTGTGCGGGGCACCCATTACGCCCCACGCTATGAGTCCCATCCTAACGCTTTTGAAACAAAAAATGCATGAGAACGTCAAAAGTGTTAAAGCGTTTCAACATAATAACGGAGCCCCAGCCCTTCCCTCCCGACTGCAGCGAAGGCTAGATTATAGGAGCAATTGCCCAAAGAATACGACCAACTCAGTCTATAAATTGTTTCTGTTTTAGCAATATATGTTTGACAATACGTTTATAAAAGGATACTTTATAGTAATTAATATGCATGCAGCAAATAGTGTCATTCATTTTGTTAGAAATTGCCCATGCGGTTATTGCAGCTGCATGTACTGCAACGTACAGCGTAATTCTCCGCACGAAGCAGAAGACGGTTCCAATTCGATCGAGGCGATGACGCGTGATGGCTACTGGTCCTAAATCGAGCAAGACGGCTACAAACGAATATCGAATCTCAATTGAAGGTAACCCTTATCCGCATGCTCTGGCTCTCGTCAACCCAGCGGGAGACAACCTCAACATCAAAAGACATGGGTTCACGGGTCCACTAGGACAGCTATTGAGTCTTAAATACACCGTTTATGACGATGCAAATGAAAAGCTCTTTACTGTCGTCGACGGTGGTTTTAGTAACATGCCCAGGGTTGCGCTCATCATCGAACACAAGGAAGTTGCGGTGTTCGATTATGGCCTAAACAGACTTGAGATGAAGTGCGTAACGAACATACCGAATTACACAATAAAAGGTAACTTCCTATTTGGAGATTACGATATATTCAGTCAACGGGAAGTGAAGCTATCTTCAGTTAACGTCCTTCAATGTGATAAACAATCGTGCTTTAACATACAGGTTTTGGATAAAGCCGAATTAGCCGCCGCAATTGGAATACCCATAGCCATTGCCCTTCTGAGGGCTCGGATTGAAGAGCATCTCGAATAAATTGCAAAAAGCAGTTCGTAACAACATTCAGGAGCTAGATAGTTTTTTTCTGGCTCCTGAAGCTGTACTACATAGAGATGAAAATATATTGCGGCAAAGGGGCTGTCCCTTTGCCGCATTCGGTTACTTTCGACAGCCCTCTTTCCAAGCCTCGGCCGCAACCTTCCAGCGAAAACGCAAGTCGCGCTCGCGGTCGATGAACATGATGGCAAACGCGACAAACAGCAGCACGCTCGCCACGACGATGGCGTGCAGACCCATGCGCTCAATGCACCA
>URBS01000060.1 GCA_900546085.1 uncultured Collinsella sp. | reverse complement strand
GCCAGCACCAGCAGGTGACGTCGGAGACGCCATCGACCTCGGGCACCGGAACGCCCCAGTCGATGTTGCCGGTGATGCGGAAGGGCACGAGTGCCTTGCCGCTGCGGAAGCGCACGCCACCGTTGGCGAGCACCGCGTGGGCGTCGTCGCGCTCCTTCCAGCTGGGGAAGGTGACGGTAAAGCTGCTCTTGTTGCCCTCGGGCTCCAGCACGGTGTGCTCGGGGAGCTGGTCCTCGACGGCATCGAAGGCCTCGCGGAACTTGTTCTGGATGTAGAGCTGAGCCGGCAGCAGCCACTCCTCCATGGTCTTGGAGACCACGGAGCGAACCTGCGGGTTCTGGGCGAGCTTGGCGGTGTAGGTCTTCATAAAGTCGAGGTAGGCCGGCAGGTCAAAGTAGAGATTGTCGACCGGGCGCAGCTCGGGCACCTCGCCGGTGAGCTGGCTCTTGGGCGCGATGAGCTCCTCGGGCTCAAACTGGTGGCCCAGATCGCACTCGTCGGCATAAGCCTTCTCGGACTTGCAGCCCTGGATGGGGCAGCGGCCGATCACCTGGCGGCCGTTGAGGAACGTGCCGGCCTTGGCGTCGTAGAACTGCAGCGTGGAGCGCTTGGAGATGGTGCCCTGCTCGTGCAGGCGCTTGATAATCTCCGCGGTCACCTCGTTGTGAATCTGCGCGGCCGGCTCAAGGCCCGAGCCGCCGTAGATGTCGCAGCTGATGTTGTAGTTGTTGAGGGTCGCGGCCTGGCGGGAGTGATTGGACTCGACATACTCGCCGATGGACTTGTCGTAGCCCTCGTTCTCCTTGAGCTTGCGGTAGCTCTCCATGATGGGCGAACCGTAGCAGTCGGTGCCCGAGGTGAAGATGACGTTTTCGCGGCCCAGGCGGTCGCGCAGGAAGCGGGCGAAGAAGTCGGCCGGGACAAAGACGCCGCCGACGTGGCCAAAGTGCAGACCCTTGTTGCCGTAGGGCTCGCCGGCGGTAACGATGGCGCGGCGCGGCCAGCTGGGACGGTCGTTCATGGAGTATTTGGATGCCATGGGACTCCTTCGCATATAGGTAAGAGCGCGGCCGGGCACGGGGTTCGGCGGCGCGGTGGTCAATTCGTGCATATCGTTCGACATTATCGCACATGCGGGCGGGTGCGTGGCAGGGGCGCTATCCTAAGATGCTATGAATGAGATTTCCAACATACATGCGTTTGAGGACGAGGATTTTCTACACGCTTGCTTCGTGTGGGGGATGGCTGTAATCGCGGTGTTTGCCGTGTGCCTGGTGCCGGTGTTTATGCTGCTGGGCGGGCCTGCGGACTTGGACGCGGCTGAGGCGGGCGGCTGGATGGCTGTCGTGGGCTGGATAGTCGGCTTGGCTGCGGTCTCAATGGCGTCGTTTGCCGTGCACGAGCTGGTGCATGCGGTGTTTTTTAAGCTGCTGGCTCCTGCGGGCGCGCGCGTGACCTTTGGGGCGAACCTCGAGACGGCGATGATCTATGCCTGCGCCGAGGGCGTTGTGTATTCGCGCCGGCGGTACGTGGCGATTTGCCTGGCGCCGACGGTTGTTGTGACGACAGCATTTGCCCTGGGGTTTGCGTTCTCGGACTATCCGCTGCTGTGCTACCTGGCGGCTGGTCTGCACTTGTCGGGCTGTGTGGGCGATTGGTATTACGTGCGGACCATCCTGCGCGACCGCCGCATTGTCGCCTGCGAGGACACATCCTTTGGCGTGCGATTTTTCGCAAGGTAGTCTTTTTGGGATGATTTTTCTGGGACGGGGATTAAAAAATCATTGCAGAGGAGGAGATGCTGATGAAGCCGTTGCTGCTGCACGCCTGCTGTGCGCCGTGCTCGCTTGAGCCGGTCCGCCTGCTGCGCGAGGAGGGGTTTGAGCCCACGATTTGCTGGACCAACCCCAATATTCAACCGCGCGATGAATGGCAGCGCCGCCTGGACGAACTGCGCCGGTGGTGTGCCGATGGCGACATCGAGCTTATCGAGGCAGGCGAGGACCGCGAGCGCTGGGAGGCCGGTGTGGCCCCGTTGAGCGCCGATCGACCCCGTCGCTGTCGTGCGTGCTATGCCCTGCGTCTGGCCGAGGCATGCCGTGTGGCCCAGGAGCGCGGGTTCGAATATGTGGGTACGACGCTCGCCGTCTCGCCGTATCAGCTGTTCGATACCTGCAATGATGTGCTTGAGCGCTTGGCTGCCGCCCGCGGTCTCACTCCGGTCATTCGCGATTTTCGCCCGTATTACCCCGAGGCGACACGCCGTTCGCGCGAGCTGGGCATGTATCGGCAGAACTACTGTGGTTGCCGCTTTTCTGCTGTCGAGGCGGCCATGGACCGCGCCCGCATCCGCGACGAGCGCAAAGCCGCCAAAAAGTAGTTCGTTTGGGACGTCAGCCTGCTAGGATGTAGAGCGGACTTTAGCTATATAAGGAGTATCCGACGTGTCTATGCGTACCGATGATTTTGACTACAACCTTCCTGAGGAACTGATTGCCCAGGCTCCTGCAGAGCCGCGCGACTCCTGCCGCCTGCTGGTGGTGGATCGCAAAGGCTCCCAGGCGGGGACGCCGCTGGAGCACGGCGGTACCGTTGAGCACCGCATCTTCCGCGACATCATCGACTATATCGAGCCGGGCGACGTGCTCGTCATCAACCAGACGCGCGTGATGCCGGCCCGTCTTATCGGTCGCAAGGCAGGCTCGGGCGGCGTGGTCGAGACACTGCTGCTCAAGCGCCGCGAGGATGTTGATCCGCTGGGCCACGTTTGGGAGTGCCTGGTCAAGCCGGGCAAGCGTCTGAAGCCCGGTGCTCAGATTGAGTATCGCGCCGGCGGCGCCCATGCGCCCGAGGGCGCGCCCGTGGTGCTGACGGCCGAGGTCATCGACTTTGTCACCGATAGCCGCGGTGGCCGTCTGGTGCGCTTTGAGCCGGCCGGTTGCAATGCCGCCGGCGACCCGCGCACGCTCGACGAGGCCATCCATGCCGCCGGTCACGTGCCGCTGCCGCCCTACATTACCGATTACGAGGGCGACCCCGAGAAGTACCAGACCGTCTACGCCATGAAAGAAGAGCACTCGGCTGCCGCTCCTACGGCGGGTCTGCACTTTACTCCCGAGCTCATGGCCGCAATTGAGGCCAAGGGTGCGAAGTTTGCCGCCGTCGAGCTCGAGGTTGGTATCGATACCTTCCGTCTGGTGGAGGAGGACGATCCCACGCAGCATGTGATGCACACCGAGCGCTACCACGTGTCGCAGGAGGTTGTCGACGCCGTGCATAAGGCGAAGGCCGAGGGCCATCGTGTGATTGCTGTCGGTACCACGGCGGTGCGCTCGCTCGAGAGCGCGTTTGACGCCGATGCTCCGGTGTCCGATCCGGCTGTGACGGCGCGCTATTTTGAGGGCCGCGAGGACGGGGCCGATACGCTCGGCCGCGGTGACATCGTGGTGCGCGAGAACGCGACGACGCAGCTCTACCTCATGCCCGGCTCGACCTATCACGTGGTTGACGCGTTGATCACAAACTTCCACGTGCCGCGCTCCACGCTCATGATGCTCGTGAGCGCACTTGCCACTCGCGACCAGATCATGGATGCCTACGCTGCCGCCATCGAGGAGCGCTACCGCTTCTTCAGCTTCGGCGACGCAATGCTCATTCAGTAGGTTACGGCGTTTTACAAACGACGTAACCGGCCGAAGCTGCAAACCCGCCAGAGCGGCAATCTGACGTTCAATCGTCGGGCATGACCAGAAGGTCAATGCCCTCCTCTTTCACGTCACCTTGCTCGCTTGGGGGTGTTTTCGCTGACTTTGCCAAAGCATCGGCAGGTACTCATTGGGGACGTGCTTAAATGAGTGCCTGCAGAATGAGAGTGGATAATCTCCCGTTTTTGGCCTGCTTGGGGGCTCAAAGTGGGAGATTATCCACTCTCGTCATTGGGCTAGTCGTTGGGGACGTTCTTGTTTGACTAGTCGTTTAAGAACGTCCCCAATGACTACTTGCTTGCGAACAGCCAGACTAGGATGATCGCCAGGATTGCGGCGACGATGCAGACGATGGCGCCGGTGAATTTGATGCGTGAGTCGCGGGTGCGCTCTCGTACGTCGTCTTCGGCGGCCTCGAGCTGGTCGACTTCTTGCTCGGTCTCGGCGTGTTCGGCTTTGTCTCGGGCCAAGGATCCTGCAAGCGACTCAGTGATTTCTGGGTGGTCGTGCACCTCGGTCGCCTGTTCGATGATCGACTGTGCATGTGCGGCATCTGCTTGGGCGTTGGCGATGGTCTGCTCCTGCTCGCGGCGTGCCTTGTCCTCCGCGGCGATCTTCTCGCGCAGTTCGCGCTGATGAGTCGCGGCGGCGGTCTTCGCCGTCTGCAGCTCGTCGCGCGCGGCATCGGCTTCGGTCGTCACGGCTTGGTGCGCGCGTTTTGCGTCGGCGATAGGGGCTTGAGCCTGCTCGACGGCCTGCTCGGCTGCGGCAAGCGAGTGCTCAAGGTCGGCGGTGATGCGCGGGACATCTTCTTCGGCTTTACGCAGGGCATCTGCCGTGTCGGAAATCTGCATCGAGAGCTCGCTGGTGCGCACCGTATAGTTGGCGGGATTTGCCGAGGGATTGCGTTGCAGCTCGGCATACTCATGACGCAGCGTCTCGAGCTGGGCGCGCGTGGCGTCGACGGTTTGTTGTGCGGCGGCAATGCCGGCGTCTCGCTCTGCCTTCACCTTGTCGCGGATGCGCTTGGAATCCTCAAGACGTCGAACGAGGCGGTTGCCGGTCTCGCGTGAGCTCGCCTCGCGGGCCTCCACGGCGTCGAGCGCGGCCTTCAGGCGGAGCTCAGTCGCGTCATCCTCTGTCTTCATTTGTTCGAGCTGACCCTTGAGCTCTGTCGCTTTGGAGGCGTGGGCATCACGGTCAATCTCGGCGGCCGCTGCAGTCTTTTGGGCCGTGGCAATCGCCTGGCGCTGGTCGGCGACGATCTGGTCGTAGCGGCCTGCGATATCCTGGCGCGTCTCGAGTTCCTCGGCCTGATCGGCAATGCGCTGCTCAAGTTCGGCCAGGTGGGCGCGGGCATCGGCAAGTGCCTTTTTCGCGGTGTTCATCTCGCGCATGGCCGAGGCGCCCTGGGCGATAAAAGTGCCCACGGCGTTAGCGGTGTTTGAGACGGCGCTCCCCAGGTCGCGGCTCGTGGCGGGGGCATGCGAGGTGGTCGGGTGCGCGGCCTCGGCGGCATTCGTATCGGCAGTCTGCGGCGCGGCGATATTGCCGGTGCCGCCTTCGATCACGGAAAAGCCCGCTGCATGCGGGTCGACGGCGTCCGCGCCAATCGTGGGATGCTCGAGCTGCAGAAACGAGGGCATAGTGCTGCCCTGATCGGCAACGGGGGTCTCGCCGGGTACAAAGGTCGAGGCGGCCTCGGCAGCCTCTTCCTCTTCGGCGTCAACGTCGGCATCGGCGACAGCGTCCTTCATCGCTTTGACGGCATCCATCATGGAGTCCATGACGGCGTCGAGCTCTTCTTCCGAAGACACCTCGATGGGGCCCGCTGCTTGCGGAGCGTTCTCAGCCTTGGGCTCAGTATCGCTCGGGTCCGGCTGCTCTAGCTGCTCTTCTTTGTCTTGCTCTGCGGCGACATTTGCGTCTGCGGCCTCGTCTGCGGCGGCAGGAGCCTCCTCGACAGCGGCATCAATGCCGCCATCGCTTCTGGTGGAAGTATCGCAGTCGTCAATGGTGTCTGCGGAATTATCAATATGCTGTTGAGTCTGGGGGTCCAGCTCGTCTGTCATAGGCATGTGCTCCTCATCGTTGTTCGTCACCCTATGATAAAGTCTCGCGCCGACATCCCGCGCCCCGCAGCAAAGTTTCAAAACGTGTTCGATGACTCGTTGCGTTAACAAAAACTCGGTCGCTCTATCCAATTTTTACTTGACATTCCCTTCGCCGAAAGACGTTGCACCGTTCGCCTGCCATGGACTTTATTTTTCACTTGAACCCGCTAAAGTTGCATGTCAGCTTTTGGCGCGTGAAGTTGGATGCGCGCAGTCGACGGGCGGGCCCGTCGCGATTTGAAAGGACTTTGTATGGGACTTTTCACTGGTAAGACCGTGATCGTCACCGGCGGCGGCAAGGCCACGCTCAAGGACGGTTCCGCCGGCTCCATCGGCTACGGCATCGATATCGCTTTTGCCAAGGAGGGCGCGAACCTCGTCATCACCGGCCGCAACGTCGCCAAGCTCGAGGCTGCCAAGGAGTCTCTCGAGGCTGAGTACGGCGTCAAGGTTCTGCCTGTTCAGGCCGATGTCTCCGCCGGCCAGGACAACGAGGCCGTCGTGCAGAACGTTATCGACAAGGCGATTGAGGAGTTCGGTCGCATCGACGCCGTCGTCAACAACGCTCAGGCCAGCGCCTCGGGCGTGACCATTGCCGATCACACCATGGATCAGTTTAACCTGGCCATTTACTCCGGTCTGTATGCTACCTACCTGTACATGCAGAAGGCCTATCCGCACCTGAAAGAGACCAAGGGCTCCGTGGTCAACTTTGCTTCGGGCGCCGGCCTGTTTGGCAACTACGGCCAGTGCAGCTATGCTGCCGCCAAGGAGGGCATCCGCGGCCTGACTCGCGTCGCCGCCAACGAGTGGGGCAAGGACGGCATCAACGTCAATATCGTCTGCCCGCTTGCTTGGACCGCTGCGCTCGAGAACTTCCAGGATGCCTATCCCGAGGCGTTCAAGGCCAACGTCCACATGCCGCCGGCGGGCCACTACGGCGACGTCGAGAAGGAGATCGGCCGCGTGGTCGTTCAGCTCTGCGGCCCCGACTTTAAGTATATGAACGGCGAGACTGTCACCCTCGAGGGCGGCATGGGCCAGCGTCCGTAGGGGTTACGGCGTTTTGCCAAACGCCGTAACGGGCCGACGCTGCGCGGTTACCAGAGCGACAACTTGTCATTCAAAGAGGGCGGCATGACCAGAAGGTCTATGCCGCCCTCTTTTCATGCCAATTTGTTCGCTCTGGCGACCGCTCGCTGACGTTGCCAGAGCGTCGGCGTTTGCGTTGTTGGCGAAAAGTAGTCGTTGGGGACGTTCTTAAATGACTAGTCGCAAGGGACACTCTTGTCGGCACTTGGGGACAGTTCCTGAGTGCCGGTGGATTGGGACGCTCCTTTGCAAGATGGCGCTGAAGACTGTCCCCGACGGCTAGTCGTTTAAGAACGTCCCCAACGACTACCTAACGACTAGTTGTTTAATGCGCCAGTTTCTGTCGAGTCGGTGCTTCTTGCGGGTTGCCCGTATAATGGTTTGCGTATGAACCGCAACCAAGGAGTTCCAGTTTATGGACCAGAACCTTTTTAAATTCGACCTGATCGCCGAGGACCCGACGACGCACGCGCGTGCCGGCGTACTGCACACCCCGCACGGCGACATCGAGACGCCGATTTTTATGCCCGTGGGCACCAAGGCAAACGTCAAGGGCATTCCTACCGAGACTGTCAAGAAGCTCGGCGCCCAGATCGTGCTCGCCAATACCTATCATCTGTCCATGCGTCCCGGCGAGGACACCATCGCCGAGCTGGGCGGCCTGCACAAGTTCATGAACTGGCACGGCCCCATCCTCACCGACTCGGGCGGTTTCCAGGTCTTCAGCCACAACGATGCCGTCAAGCTCACCGACGAGGGCGTGCGCTTTATCGTCAACGATTACGACGGCCGCCACGTGTTTTGGACGCCCGAGGACAACATGGAAATCGCCATGAAACTCGGCTCCGATATCTGCATGCAGCTCGACCAGTGCCCGGGCTATCCCGCCACGCGCGCCTACGTTGAGCGCGCCGTTGAGCTGTCGAGCATGTGGGCCGAGCGCTGCTATAAGGCGCATACCCGCGATGACCAGGCGCTCTTTGGCATCGTTCAGGGCGGCATGCACCTGGATCTGCGCCTGCGTTCGCTGCGCCATCTGGAGGAGTGCGGCGACTTCCCGGGCTATGGTATCGGTGGCTATTCGGTGGGCGAGGATCACGAGACCATGTTCGAGACCCTGGCGCCGCTCGTGAGCGAGTACATGCCCAAGCATAAGCCGCGCTACCTGATGGGTGTCGGCAACCCCACCACGCTCGTACGCGGCGTGGGCGTGGGCATCGACATGTTCGACTGTGTGCTGCCGACGCGCACCGGTCGCATGGGTACGGCGTTCTCCAGTGAAGGTCGCCTTAACTTCCGTAACGCGCGCTTTGCGCACGACGGCGGCCCCATCGACCCCACCTGCACCTGCCCGGTATGCACGGGCGGCTACAGCCGCGCGCTCATCCGTCACATGGTCACGCAGAAGGAGATGCTCGGCGGCATTCTGCTGTCGATGCACAACATCTACTACCTGCTCAACCTGATGCAGCGCGCCCGCCAGGCCATTATCGAGGGCCGCTACGGCGCGTTTGTGAGCGACTGGATGAACAGCCCTGCGGCGGTGGACTACTAAGAGCGACAGGCACGCTTGCAGAGCGTGGGCACGGCAATGGTCGAGCGCCAGCCGGTCGTCACATTCGCTGACACCGGTTGCGCGACCGCTGACCGATAGCTTGCAAGTGCTTGATGCATCGTGGGTACCATACCGAATAGTTGATGTTCGGGCGGGTGTTTGACGCATGGCGTCGACCCCGCCCGCTTTTCTTTTTCTCGATAGGAGTACCCATGATTAAGAATGAGAACGTCGAGGGCGAGCCTGCCTACGACGAGACGTACCGCCGCGGCCCCGTGGTCATGCGCGGCCCCATGATTCCCAAGGACAACACCTACGCCAACCTGCTGGCGCCCGAGGACTCGACCGACTGGTTGCACACCGACCCCTGGCGCGTGCTGCGCATTCAGGCAGAGTTCGTTGATGGTTTTGGCGCACTTGCCGAGCTTGGTCCTGCAGTGACCATCTTCGGCAGTGCCCGCACGCCCAAGACCGATCCGCTCTACAAGGCGGCACGCGCCGTTGGCCGCAAGATCGCCCAGCGCGGCGTGGCGGTTATCACCGGCGGTGGTCCCGGCGTCATGGAGGCGGCCAACAGGGGAGCGGCGAGCGCCAACGGCAAGTCGGTCGGCTTGGGTATCGAGCTTCCGCACGAGCACGGGCTCAACAAATATGTGAACCTTGGCATGGACTTCCGTTACTTCTTTGTGCGCAAGACCATGTTCGTCAAATACAGCTCGGGCGCTATCGTGTTTCCCGGTGGCTTTGGTACGCTCGACGAGATGTTCGAGGTGCTCACGCTGGTGCAGACGCACAAGGTCAAGCGCATGCCGCTCGTGCTGGTGGGCAGCGAGTACTGGCAGGGCCTGTTCGACTGGCTCAACGGTCCGGTGATGGACGCCGGCATGATCAGTCCGCTCGATCCGGATCTGGTACACATTACTGACGACCTCAACGAGGCCGTTGACATTGCGCTCAGCGGGCTGATGTAGATCAATCGTGCCCACGCGACATGAATACGCATGGCAATCTGATGTTATCTAACATCAGATTGCCATTTATATTGGGTATACTGGTGTAAAAGACGAGGGCGAGGAGGTCGCAAATGTCTACAGCAACAGTTAAGCCTACGACGGTTCGAATCGAAGAGGGGCTCAAGGAGCAGGCGACTGAGTTCTTGGATTCGGTCGGCCTCAGCCTCAATTCCTATCTCAATCTTGCCGTTCGGCAGCTAGTAAATCAGCGAAGGATTCCTTTTGAGATTGTAGGAAGGGCGGAGGTGCCCAACGAGGTGACGAGGCGCGCCATGGTGATCGCCGAGGCTCATGAGCTGGGGATTTTGCCGGACGATAGCCTGTCATTCAACAACGCTGATGAGCTTATGTCATTCCTCGATGAGGAATAGCGATGTTCGAGATTAAAGTCGAGGCTCAATTTAAGGCGGACTACAAACGAACGATGCGCATGCATCCGCAGCTAAAGAGTGAGTTTAAGGCGGCAGTCGCAGAGCTTGCAGCTCACGGCTCGCTTCCCGCGGAATATGGTGCCCATGAGCTTTCAAACCCGGGCGGAAACTACAACGGCCACATCGATTTCCACCTATCCGATGGCATGGTCGACGTGGTCGTTCTCTACTTACCGCATAAGACTAATCCTGTGATCCGGCTGGTCAGAATGGGCTCGCATGAGGAGCTGTTCCAGGGCCCGCAGGGCTGATTGCCGATTTCTAAGTTGCGGTGGAATAGGGATTGATTGACGGCTAATAAGTCAAAAACAGTCCCTATTTAACCGCAACTGCTGGGGGTACCCCGTTCGTCGCCGCGGCCTCCGGTTCCACTTTTCGCTGAATTTCGCTCAAAAGCTCGGCTGCGACTTCGCTGCTTTTGAAACGAATGCTGCAGTCTTCTTTCTTTGGGAAAGCCAGCAACGGAATAGCTCCATACCAGACAGTTTCCTCGTCAATCACTGATGCGCACAGGCGTCCTTCGGCTTTGATGAGATAGTTGACGTTCATCTCGGCAAAAATCGCTTTCACGTCATCGCGTGGAGTTGAAGCAATAGAAATCTCAAGGGCAATTCCACGGGTAGCGGCATCCGCGAGTGCAGCGGCGAGCTTTTCAAGGCATGCGGCGGACGCGTAGGGTGCGGCAATAAAAATGCTTTTCGATGCGTTCTCGATGTCATTCACTAAAGCCTCCACGGCTCTTGCCGACCTAACGAGGATATTTCGATCGTCCTGTCTGTTGTCGTTTGCCGCAAAGACTTCATACCCCAGCTTGGCGTAGGTCTTGAGCCTCTTTTGGTACATGCGCGCGAACATGGGTATCGACAGGTCAACATAGTCGAATATCTCAACCCGCTGTTTGCCCTCGTGGCTTCTGTGTAGCCTACCTGCCTGCTGCGTTATGCTGCCGTCCCAAGATATTGGAGTGGCAATGAGCAAAGTGTCAAGGTAAGACAGGTCGAAGCCCTCGCCCAGAAGACTTTCAGTTGCGACGATGATTCGATGCTCATGCTCAAAGCTGGGAAGACTCTTCAGTATTGCTTTTCTTTCTTTGGCGTCGATTTCTCCGGTTAAGAGTATGGGTTCGTGTCCACGGCTTTGAAGTAGCCTGCATAGCTCTTCGGCATGCTTTTTTCTTTTAGATAGCACAAGCGGATGCCGGCCGTTTGATGCGGCCTCGAGGGCGTCCTCGATAATTGCTTCGTTTCTCGCGGCGTGTACACACAGGAGATCGAGAATTTGGTTAAAGGATGCTCCTGGTTCGTAGGTGGGTAATCGAATTCCGGTGAAACGCGGTCTAACAATGCGCTGAATCCCCTGCTGGATTGCTTGCGTTTTTGGATCGACGACATAGCGAACCGGGCCGCAGAGCATCGAGAGTGCCCGCGTGAGTCCGTCCGAACGCTCGGGCGTTGCGGAAAGGCCATATACATATTTGGCAGGAGCGGACTTGAGGACAAGCTCAAGCTGTGGCGCGGCCGCATGGTGGCATTCGTCACAGATGATGAGACTGTAATCGCGAACGAACTCCTTGGCTAATGACTCGCCGGTTTGGGGATCCTTGCCGGATAGCGACTGGAATGAAGCAATGTCGATGAGACGGCTTATGGCGGTCTTGCCTCCTCCGATTTGCCCAATGAGCGGAGGCTGTCTTTTGCTGATTCGTCCCTTTGGGGTTCGGACGGGCTCTCTGTTGTCCGTGATGTCGAGAAATCGTTCGAGTTGGGATTTCCATTGGGCAATGAGCGCAGTTTTAGGAACGATGACGAGCGTTGGAAGACTAATGGCAGCAATAAGATAAGCTCCGATGACGGTTTTGCCGAACCCCGTCGGTGCGGACATGATCCCGTCTTCATAGCCGAGCATCTTTTCAGCGACAATTTGCTGTTCAGGGCGAAGAGTCCCTTTAAATGCCATCACAATTGGATTGCTCGACTTGCGTTTGTCTGAATAGTGGGCAGAAACGCCGGCTTCTTGAAGCAGCCGCTCAAGTTGAACCTTGCAGCCTCTGGGAATCGCGACGTAGCCATCTCTAAGTTCGCTGAGGTCTATGAACCGCGGTTTGTGGAATACCGATTGATGCATAGATTGTGCGCGGAAGAATTCTGGGTTGGCAAATGTTGCAAGCCTGCGGACTTCCATTTGAGCTGCGGGACTCAGAGATTTTTCGGGGATATAGAGCATATCGGCCTGCGTGACGGACAGCGATGACGGGAAGTCCTGCGGCGTGAGCGGAAGCCGCTTTCGCGGCCTCTGAGAATGTGGCGCGGCGGTGTTTCCCACCACTGCAGCTGATATTCCATGCGGTTTATTGTCGATGCTTTCGATCAGATTTTGCACCGTTGCATGTGGAACCAGCTGAATTTGCGAAAGGTAAAGCCATTGATCGGTGGCGCGCGCAGACGTGGTGTAAGAGCGTCCCGAGGTCCGTCGCTGCAAGTCC
>URBS01000059.1 GCA_900546085.1 uncultured Collinsella sp. | reverse complement strand
GTTGGTGGCGTGCGCGTACTCGCACAGGGCAGGGATATCAGCCTCGGAAAGCCCGACCTGCTCAAGCGTCACGGGCAGGCCCATCTGCTTGTTAAAGGCGGCGTAGCGCTCAAGGTTCTCGGTATCGCCCGTATAGGCGAACAGTACCAGCACACCCAGGCTCACGACCTCGCCGTGCAGGTAGGAGCCCTCGCGCGGAATGCTGCAGGAAGCGTTGTAGAACGCGTGCGCCACGCTCGAGTTGTAGTAGTAATCGTTTTGGTTGGTCAGGTTGGAGACGTAGCCCGTGTTGACCACGATATCGAGCGCGATCTGCTTGACGGCTTCGGTCGACAGGTTCTGGCGAACGTCCTCAAGACCCTGCACGCCATAGGTAAACAGCGGCTCGGAGCAGGTGTGTGCGAGCGCCAGGCCAAGACCTGCGGTGTGCTCCAGGTTGCCGGCGCTCGTGGCGTACTCGACCTCGGGCTGCTTGGACAGGGCATCGCCCACGCCCGCCCAGAAGTACTCCGCCGGAGCCTCGGCGATGATCTTGGGGTTGATGAAGATGTGCGCGGGGCGGTTGGGGTACGAATAGCCCTCGAGCGAGCCGTCGTCGTTGTAGACAACGGCAATGGCGGTCGCGGCCGAGCAGTTGGAGCAGATCGTCGGTACCGTAAAGACGATCTTCTTGAGCTCGATGGCCGCCGTCTTGACGGTATCGAGCGCCTTGCCGCCGCCGCAGGCAATGAGCACGTCGGCTTCCTGGCAGGCGGGGGAGTTTACGACCTTGGCGATATTGGCGCGCGTACTGTTGGTACCGTAGACGCGTGTCTCCAGAATCTCGATGTCGGTGCCCTCCAGTGCCGCTTCGATACTGGGAAGCGCCGCGGCCAGTGCTCGTTTACCACCGATAATCGCGACCTTGGCCGCTCCGTACTCGTCCAGCGCGCCGGGCAGCTCGTCAAAGCAGTCCTCGCCGACGGTGTAGTCGCTCATTCCAATCGTGCGCATAGTAGCCTTCTTTCGTTAGATAAAGTGCTTTCAGGTATTTTGCTCCAAGTGAGTGCTTGCGACCGCGAGAAATTACTAAAGTATGAAACCGATGTTGAGGGTTTTTCGCCGGCGTTGACCGTGCTACCATACAGCGCATAAGCGTTGATGGGGACGAGTAGTCGGCCGTCCGTGTGCTACAGAGAACGGGGAGCGCTGAGAACCCGTGCATGCGACCGATGAAAATCACCCCGGAGCTGCGGTCCCAACGGACGCGCCGTACAGGCACGTCTTAGTAGACATCGCCGAGATGGTCGTCGATACAGGCCAGCCGAGTAACGGATGCGAGCGCGCTGTAATGCGGGTGAGGGCATCTAAGCTGGGTGGTTAAGCGAAGAGCTTTTGCGGGCAGACGGCCCGTTTTGTGGCGCTTCGTCCCAGCTTGCAGGGACGGGCGCTTTTTTTGGTGCCCAGAGGGCGTGCGCGCCCATGACAAGAAAGGGGTACCGTGGCAAACGAGTACAAGCAGACGATGAATCTGCCCAAGACCGGTTTTCCCATGCGTGCCGGTCTTTCCAAGTCCGAGCCCAAGCGACTCAAGGACTGGCAGGACAACAAGGTCTACGAGCAGGTTCTGAAGAAGAACGAGGGTCACAAGAAGTTCGTGCTGCACGACGGCCCTCCGTACGCCAACGGTCCGATCCACATCGGCCACGCCATGAACAAGATTTCCAAGGACATGATCAACCGCTACTGGATGATGCAGGGCTATGAGGTTCCCTACGTCCCCGGTTGGGACTGCCACGGCCAGCCGATCGAGCACAAGGTCGAGGAGAAGCTTGGCACCGAGAAGTTCAACCAGACCCCCACGGCCAAGATTCGTGAGCTCTGCAACAAGTTCGCTGTCGAGAACATCGAGCTGCAGAAGGCCGGTTTCCGTCGCTTGGGCGTGCTCGGCGACTGGGACAACCCCTACCTGACGCTCTATCACCAGCATGACGCCGCCGACATCGAGGTTTTCAAGGCGATGTTCGATAAGGGCATGATCTATCGCGGCCACAAGCCGGTTCACTGGTGCAAGCACTGCCACACTGCGCTGGCCGAGGCCGAGATCGAGTACTCCGACGAGACGAGCCCGTCCATCTTCGTGCGCTTTGAGATGACCTCCAAGCCCGCCGGCCTCGAGAACTTCGACGGCCCGGTCGACTTCATCATCTGGACGACTACGCCGTGGACCATCCCGTCCGACCAGGCCGTTTCCCTCAAGCCCGGTGCCGCCTACGTCGCCGTTGAACACGAGGGCCGTGCCGAGGTCATGCTCGAAGACCTGGCTCCCAAGTGCTGCGAGGAGTTTGGCTGGGAGTATACCCCGGTCATGGTCGACGGCAAGCCCTACGTGGTTCCTGCCGAGACCTTCCACCACATCCACTACAAGCAGCCGATCTTTGACGGCGTTGAGGGCGTGGCGCTGCTGGCCGATTACGTCGGTGTCGATGACGGTACCGGTATCGTCCACAACTCGCCTGGCCACGGCGTCGACGACTACTTCGCCTGCCTCAAGGAGGGCATCACCGACATCTGCATGCCGGTCGATGACGACGGCAAGTTCTACACCGGCGAGGAGTTTGGCACCGGCGGCCCCTTCAGCGGTATGGACACCGATGAGGCCAACCCGCACATCATCGAGTTCCTGCGCGAGCGTGGCACCCTGGTCCTCGAGAAGAAGATCACGCACAGCTATCCGCACTGCTGGCGCTGCAAGCACCCGGTGCTCTTCCGTGCTACCGACCAGTGGTTCGTCTCGATGGACAAGACCGGCTTGCGCGAGCAGGCTGGCAAAGAGGTCCGCGAGAACGTCACGTGGTATCCGGCCCACGCCGCCAACCGCATTGGCGCCATGGTCGAGCAGCGTCCCGACTGGTGCATCAGCCGTCAGCGCAACTGGGGTGTGCCTATCCCCAGCTACACCTGCGCCGACTGCGGCGAGAAGGTCATGAACGACGCCACGCTCGACGCCGTCATCAAGCTCTTCCACGAGAAGGGCTCCGACGCCTGGTTCACCGACGCTCCTGAGAGCTATCTGGGCGAGGCCTGCGTCTGCCCCAAGTGCGGTGGCCATCACCTCAAGGCCGATAAGGACATCCTTGACGTGTGGTGGGACTCCGGCGTGTCTTGGAAGGCCGTCTGCGAGTACCGTCCCGAGCTGGAGTACCCGGCGGACGTCTACCTCGAGGGCTCCGACCAGCACCGCGGTTGGTTCCAGAGCTCACTGCTCACCTCGGTGGGCGCCAACGGCCACGCTCCGTACAAGGCGGTCGTCTCGCAGGGCTTTACCCTCGACGGCCAGGGCCGCAAGATGTCTAAGTCACTCGGCAACGTCATCGACCCCAATAAGGTCTGCGACGAGATGGGTGCCGACATCATCCGTCTGTGGGTCGCCTCCGTCGATACCAGCTCCGACGTCTCCATCGACCACGAGATTCTCGCTCGTACGTCCGATGCCTACCGTCGTTTCCGCAACACGCTGCGATTCCTGCTCTCCGAGCTCGAGGGTCAGTTTGAGCCCGAGACCGACGGCGTTGCCTTTGCCGACCTGCTGCCGCTCGACAAGCTCATGGTCGCCCGCCTGACCCAGGTCCAGGCCGAGGTTGACGACGCCTACGCCAGCTACGAGTTCCCGCGCGCCTACCGTGCGCTTTACGACTTTGTGGTTACCGAGCTCTCCAACGTGTATCTCGACGCCCTGAAGGACCGTCTGTACTGCGAGAAGCCCGGTTCGCTCGAGCGTCGCAGCGCCCAGACCGTGCTGGCCGAGCTCTTCTCGATGCTCATGCGCGACCTGCAGCCGATCCTGTCCTATACGGTCGACGAGGCCATGGCCTATGCGCCCGCCGGCTGCGTCGATCACCAGAAGTACGCCGCGCTGCTCGATTGGTACAAGTCGCCCATCACGGTCGACGAGGCCAACGAGTTTGAGGGCGTGCTCGAGGCTTCACTCGAGCTCCGTAGCGCCGTGACCAAGGCCCTTGAGGATGCCCGCTCCGCCGGCACCTTCACCAAGAGCCAGCAGGTCCGCGTCAAGGCGGTCGTTCCCGCCGAAATGTATGCGCTGCTGACCGGCGACAAGGCCGTTGAACTGGCCGAGTTCTACATCGTCTCCGATGTTGAGCTTACCCAGGGCGAGGAGCTTTCTGTTGCCATCGATGCTGCCGAGGGCGAGTGCTGCGACCGTTGCTGGAACTACCGCACCACCGTCGGCGAGTACAACGGCCACGCTCACATTTGCAAGCGCTGCGCGAATGCCCTTTAAGGCACGGTAACTCGACATTTTAGTTATAGGGAGAATTTAGGCGCCTTCGGCCCATTTGCTCCGCTGAAGAAAAGCGACATTCCGTTATCCGGAATGCCGCTTTCTTTTATGCTGGTTATTTATCTGACGTTAGCGAATGTGTCGTGCGCTCTGCGTGTGGCAATATAAGATGGTTATTTGCGTTAAACGGAATTTGATTATCTGAGGGTAGGGGATTTCTTTGGGTCGTGGTGCGGATATGACGCCGCCTTTGCGTTGGCGGTTGAGTGTTGCTGGTGGGGTGGCGCTCGTTGTGCTGCTTGTTGACCAGCTGACCAAGCTTGCGGTTCGTGCCGTGGGCGACGCCTTGCATGTGACCGTCATCCCCGGTGTTATCGACTTTATGTTTGTCCGCAATATCGGTGCTGCCTTTAGCATGGGCGAGGGGCATGGCATTGCGTTTGCCGTGCTGGCGTTGGCGGTCATTATCGCTATTGCCGTGTACCTCGTTCGTGCACCTCAGCTCGCCCATCTTGAGGTTGTGGGCATGGCGATGGTTGCAGGCGGTGCTATCGGTAACGCGATCGATCGTTTGGCCTTTGGTTTCGTGACCGATTTTATTGCCACCACCTTCATCGACTTCCCCGTCTTCAATGTGGCCGATATCGGCATTACCTTGGGCGTCGTGCTCGCCCTCTTTGGCTACATGTTCTTGAGCCCGGCGGCCCGTGAGGTCGATGCGACCGCCGAGCTTAACGCCCGTGATGAGGCCCGCGCCAAGCGCAAAGCCAAACAACGTGGGGAGCGTGCCCGCAAGATTCGCGAAAGGAGCGAGCGCTAATGGCCGACATCCATATCCTTGTTGCCGACGATGCCGCTGGTCAGCGTCTTGACGCCTATCTGGGCGCTAATGACGGCTGCCCTACGCGCTCTGCCTGCGCGCATCTGATCGAGGGCGGTGCCGTTGCCGTCAACGGCGAGACATGCCTGTCAAAAAAGTATGCCGTGCGCTCCGGCGACCGTATTTCGGTCGATTTGCCCGAGCCGCACGATCCCACCGATGTGATTCCCGAGGCCATTCCCCTCGATATCCGCTACGAGGACGACTACCTCATCGTGCTCTCCAAGCAGCGCGGTCTGGTGTGCCATCCCGCCCATGGCCACGAGAGCGGCACCCTTGCGAACGCCTTGGTCTATCACTGTGGCATTGACCATCTGGGCACCGTGCAGGGCGAGGACCGCCCCGGCATCGTGCATCGCCTGGATCGTGACACCTCGGGCCTTATGCTCGCGGCAAAAGACGACGACACCCAGCGCGCGCTTCAGAATCTCATCCGCACGCGCACGCTCGACCGCCGCTACATTACGCTCGTCCACGGCCACATTGCCATGGACGAGGGCACCATTAACACCGGCATTGCCCGTTCTACGCGCGACCGTGTCAAGATGGCGGTTTCGGACGATCCTTTCGCGCGCCAGGCCATTACGACCTTTAGGGTCCTCGAGCGCTTCGATTCCACGCGTTTTGACGATGGCTATACGCTCGTCGAGTGCCACCTGTTTACGGGTCGCACGCATCAGATTCGCGTGCACATGCGCCATATCAACCACGCCTGCGTGGGCGATCCGCTCTACGGTAAGTGCGATGCGCGTGCCGACCAGGGTTTGACCAGGCAATTCCTCCATTCCTGGCGTGTGGCGTTCGATCATCCCGTGACGGGGGAGCGCATTGAGTGCCGCGATGAGCTGCCGTGGGATCTCGCCGCCGTTCTGGATGACCTAGCCCCGCGCTCGCTCGGCCGCACTGCCGCCGGCGACGAAATCGTTCCGCAGCTCGGTCTGCTCGAACCCTAACCAGTATTAGGTGGTTTCTTGAACTCGGTAAGCCTGCGGTAAGATATACGGTTGTTTACGTAACACGTTCCTGGGAGCCTGCATGCTCGCCTTTTTACAAACCAACACACCCATCGTGATCTTCAACCAGATTGTCGTCACGCTGCTCACGGTCTGCTTCTTGTACCAGGTGGTCTTCTTTGTCATCGGTGCTCTCCGCGGCGAGGTCGCGCCTCCCAAGGCCAAAAAACTCCACCGGTATGCCTTCTTTATTGCAGCACACAACGAGGAGGCCGTTATCGCCAACCTCGTTCGCTCCATTAAGGACCAGGATTATCCGTCCGAGCTCATCGAGGTCTTCGTGGTCGCCGATGCTTGCACCGACAACACGGCGCAGCTCGCGCGCGAGGCCGGTGCCATTGTTTACGAGCGCAATGACCTGGCCCGCAAGGGCAAGAGCTGGGTCATGGACTTTGGTTTCGATCGCATTCTCAACGAGTATCCCGACACGTTTGAGGGCTACTTTATCTTCGATGCCGACAATGTTATCTCCCGCGATTACGTCTCCAAGATGAATGATGCCTTTGACCAGGGCTTTCATGTGGTCACGAGCTATCGTAACTCCAAGAACTTCGGCAGTTCGTGGATTTCCTCTGCCAACGCCACCTGGTATTTGCGTGAGGCCCGCTTCCTCAACAACGCGCGTAATATCTGCAAGACGTCCTGCGCCGTCTCGGGCTCGGGCTACCTTATCTCCGCCAGTGTTATCGAGGGCATGCACGGCTGGCAGTTCCATACACTGACCGAGGATATCCAGTTCACCACGTTCTGCGCCATTCACGGCATCCGCATCGGTTATGCGCCGGCGGAGTTCTTTGACGAGCAGCCGGTGACGTTTAAGGCGTCCTGGAAACAGCGCATGCGCTGGACCAAGGGCTTCTACCAGGTCTTTTTTACCTACGGCAAGCATCTGGTCAAGTCGACGTTCCGCTATCATCGCTTTGCCGCATATGACATGTTTATGACCATCGCTCCGGGCATGCTGCTGTCCCTGATCTCCATGCTCGCCAATGCGACATTCCTGATCGTGGGTGGCCTTTCGCATGGTTTCTTGGCTACCGAGGTCGAGATGCAGGCTTGTGCCGCCTCGCTTATCATGACGTTCGTGATGATGTACCAGACCTTCTTTATCCTGGCGCTGCTCACGACCATCTTTGAGTACAAGCACATTCATTGCGCTCAAAAGTGGCGCCTGGTGACCAACCTGTTTACCTTCCCGATCTTTATGTTCAGTTATATCCCCATTACGGTGGCTGCGTTGTTCCTGAAAGTCGACTGGGTCCCGACGCAACACGCCGTCAACGTTACCCTCGACGAGGTCATGCAAGGCGCCAAATAACCACCACCAAAACCACCACAAAGGTGCCTGCACCTTTGTGGTGGTTTTTGCTTTTGAGTGACTGCCCAAGGAGGTTTTTAATGGTCTATATCCCGTTTTGGATTTGTATCTTTGCCGGCGCGGTGATTGATGCCCGTGAGCGGCGGTTTCCCAATGAGCTTGCCGGCGTGTGTGCGGTGGCGGCGCTTGCAGGCGTTTGGCTCGACAGAGGTGTTAACACGGCGCTTGACCACGCCGGTCTTGCGGTCATCGTCTACCTTGCCCTTGTGCTCACTGAGTCGCTCTGGCGTCGTGTTCGCCAAGCCCCCGGCATCGGCATGGGGGATGCCAAGGCGCTTTTCGCGCTTTGCACGCTCGACCCTCTGGGCGGCATCGTGGCATTTGCCGTTGCGCTCCTGGTCCTGGCCCTCTCCTGCCTCTTCACAAAATCGCGCTCCCTGCCATTGCTCCCGTTTTTGGTGCCGATATTTGCCATAATCGAGGTCGTGGGCTGGACATTGTAACCGATTGCGCATCCTTTTTAAGGAGCATGCCATGGCAACTAATCAAGAAACGACCGTCATTAAGGCGCGCATGGACCGTATTCCCTCGGCGTTGTCGCCCGAACTTTTCGAGCGCATTGCCACCGATCGTGCTTCGGGCTATGTTAACCCGTATCGTTGCAACGACGATCAGGTCATTCGTCGTATTGATCGCGCCGCCGACAAAGGCACGCTTATGCGTCCGGCGTTTATGCGCGATACCGAAAAGATACTTCATCTTCCGGCGTACACCCGTTATGCAGGCAAAACGCAGGTCTTTAGCTTCCGTAGCAATGACGATCTGTCACGCCGCGGTTTGCACGTGCAGCTTGTCTCCCGCATTGCGCGCGATATCGGTCGCGCCCTGGGGCTCAATTGCGATCTGATCGAGGCGATTGGCCTGGGCCACGACTTGGGACACACGCCTTTCGGCCATGCCGGTGAGCGATTCCTCAACGATATCTACCACGAGCGTACGGGGCGTTATTTTTTCCATAACGTGCAGTCGGTCCGCGTGCTCGACGCGCTGTACGGCCGTAACGTGTCACTCCAGACGCTCGACGGCGTTCTATGCCATAACGGCGAGTACGAGCAGCGTGTGTTTGAGCTCTCGGACATGAGCTCCTTTGACCAGTTCGATCAGACGGTTGAGGACTGTATCGCCACAGGCTATGGCGCTATTGAGCACCTGCGTCCCATGACGCTCGAGGGCTGCGTCGTTCGCATTTCGGACATCCTCGCCTACGTCGGTCGTGACCGTCAGGATGCGATCGCGGCGGGCCTGCTTTCGCCCGACGCTTTTGATGATGACCGGGGCGGTGCCTACAACAGTTGGATCCTCACACACGCCTCCATCGATATCGTGGAACATAGTTACGGTAAACCGCGTATCGAGATGAGCGAGGACCTGTTTGAGGAAATCCGCCGGGCCAAGCGCGAGAACTACGAGAAGATCTACAGCAAGGGCGGCATCGAGGGCGATTCCGAGGCGGAGTTGCGCGAGGCATTCGAAAAACTCTACGACCGTTGCCTGCAGGATATATACGAAGGCGACGAGTCTTCGTATATCTTTAAGCATCATATTTCGCGCATTGAACAGCAGCTTTCCTACTACGATCGCACTTATACCTGGCAGGACGACAAGGATCAAGCGGTGGTGGATTACATCGCGAGCATGACAGACGGCTATTTCTGCGAGCTGACGAGCAAGCTGTTCCCGGGCTTGAAGTTTCCACACCGTACCTATATTAACGAACGGTAGTTCGTATTTATTCGGTATACTGTTTGTGGAAAACGTTTTTGATTGATGCACGGGATGGCTATGGACGACCTTTTTTCTGCTTCGACGCGCGAGCGTTCCTTTCAGAATGCGCCGCTTGCGGTGCGCATGCGCCCCAATTCGCTCGACGAGTATGTGGGCCAGCAAAAGGCCGTCGGTAAGGGCTCATGGTTGCGTGCCGCGATCGAGCACGACGTGCTTTCGAGCGTGATTCTGTACGGGCCGGCCGGTACGGGTAAGACGACGCTGGCCCACATTATCGCCAACCATACCAAGAGCGAGTTTGTCGAGGTCAGCGCCGTGACGGGCACCGTAAAGGACTTGCGCCGCGTGATCGATGAGGCTAAGACCCGTCTGAATACGTACGACCGCCGCACCATTCTATTCATCGATGAGATTCACCGCTTCTCTAAGTCGCAGCAGGATGCCCTGCTGCATGCAGTTGAGAACCGTACCGTCATTATGATTGGCGCTACGACGGAGAATCCGTACTTCGAGGTCAACTCGGCGCTTCTCTCACGTGGTCGAGTCGTGGAGCTTGAGCATTTAAAGGACGAGGATATCGCCATGCTTATCGAGCGTGCGCTCGAGGCACCTCAGGGCCTGAACGGCAAATTCTCGGCCGATGATGATACGGTCAAGACTATTTGCACGCTGGCAGCGGGTGATGCACGCTCGGCCCTGACGACGCTTGAGTTGGCGAGCGAGATTGCCGTCACGCGTCCCGATACCGAGGGGACGCCGGCTCCGGCGGCGGGGGAGCGGTATCCCATCACGGTCGACGATGTGAAGATCGCCAATCCGCGCCGTGGGTTTTCGTATGACAAAAACGGTGACATGCACTACGACATTATCAGTGCGTTCATTAAGTCCATGCGCGGCAGCGACCCCGATGCCACCATTTATTGGCTCGCGCGCATGATCGATGCAGGGGAGGATCCTAAGTTTATTGCACGCCGTATTATGATTCAGGCTTCTGAGGATGTTGGCAACGCCGATCCGCAGGCGCTTTTGGTGGCGCATGCCGCGTTTAAGTCTGCCGAGGTCATTGGCTATCCCGAGTGCCGCATTAACCTGGCTCAGGCTGCACTCTATGTGTGCTTGGCGCCTAAATCCAACGCGTGTGAGGCTTCAATCGATGCGGCGCTGGCCGATATCCATTCTAGTGGGCTTCGCGAGGTGCCGAGTTATCTACGCGATCGCCATCGCCCGGGCAGCGATGAATACGGTGTGTATAAGTATCCGCACGATTATCCCGAAGGCTGGGTCGACCAGCGCTATTTGCCCGAAGGCTTAGAACGCGGTGCATTTTGGCAGCCTGCCGGCCGCGGTTGGGAAGAATGGCGCGTAGAGCAAAGCGAACGCGACCGCAGCGGGAATGCACCGAAGTAGCTGCTGATAATTTTGTCCCACGTTGCTGCTCTTGGCATGTTCGGTCCCCTTTGGGGTACCATAGAAAGCGTTTGTATTTCGATTCCTTTGGGAGGCTTGTATGAGTCCCATTCAAATCGCCTTGCTGCTGCTTGCCGTTGCCGGCGTGTGGGCTATCGTTGAGCTTGCGCTTACCCTGCGCAAAACCCGCACCGTTGTCGACTCGCTCGACAAGACGGTAACCGACCTCAACAATACGATTGCCGAGGCGCAGCCCGTAGTGGCAAAGCTTGATGGCGCCGTTGACGAGCTTACGCCGGCACTTGCCCAGATGGAGCCGCTCCTCAAGTCGAGCAAGACTGCCGTTGATGCTCTGACGTCTAACCTCGTTGAGGTTGAGGCGGTCGTTCGCGACATTTCCGAGGTCACGGGCAGCGTGGCCGAGGCCAGCAATGCCGTATCGAGCGTGACTGATTCTGCTGCTGGCGCCGTGCAGAAGCTCTTCAATAAGGTGAAGGCTCCTGCAGCCGACGCCGATCGCAAGCTCGCCGCTGCCGCTGCCGAGGCCGAGCAGCCCACTGAGCGCGTTCTGATTGGCGACGACGATGCCGCTGCTGACGACGATGATGTTCAGAAGCCCGCTGCTAAGCCTGCTCAGTATTACACCTATACGCCTGCCGAGACCTCCGAGGAGTCCTGCGATGAGTAGCGAAGCAACCTGCCCCATTACGCTGAGCGTTGCCGGTGATCCGCGTCTCGCGCGCTTGGTGCGCATGACGGCCGCCAACGTCGGCGCCCTGTGCTCTATGTCCGTCGATCGCATCGAGGACATTCGTATGGCTGCCGAAGAAGCCTTCATCTTTGGCTGCACGGCTGTTGATTCCGACGATATCTCGATCAAATTCGATGTCGACGAATCGCATGTGGGCATGACCTTTACCTTTGGCGACCAGGCGACTGTCGATGAGGATGACCAGGCTGCCGTGTATGCCGAGCTCATTTTGGCGAGTGTGTGCGACTCCTACGAAAAGACTACAGCGCCCCTAACGCTTTCCCTCGACCTCAAGGCGGATATCTAATATGACCGAACGTTCCCGGAGCGGCAAGACCGCTTGGGACAAGGAGAAAACCCGCGAGCTGTTTCGTCGTTACAAGGAGACCGGTGATCCGGATGCCCGCGAGCAGCTCGTCATGTCCCATATGAATCTGGTAAGGTTTCTTGCCAACAAATTTAAGAACCGCGGCGAGCCGCTCGATGACCTTTTGCAGGTCGGCTATTTGGGCCTGCTCAAGGCTATCGACCGCTTTGACCCTGAACGCGGACTTGAGTTCACGACGTTTGCCACGCCCACCATCTTGGGCGAGATTAAGCGCCACTTCCGCGACAAGGGCTGGAGTGTGCGCGTGCCGCGTCGTCTGCAGGAGCTCTCTGCCAAGGTTAACCAGGCCACCGATAAGCTCACCAACGAGCTTCAGCGTTCGCCCAAGGTTGAGGAAATCGCCGATTACCTTGGCGTGACCGTTGACGAGGTGCTCGAAGCCATGGAATCGTCCTCGGCCTATACCTCGGTGCCCATCGAGGCCCCCGGTGCGTCCGATTCCGATGATGCGCCTTCGATTCTCGATCGCTATGCCGACGACGACAGCGAGCTCGACTTTACCGATGACCGCCTGGTAATCGAGGAAGCCATCCGCGATTTCTCGCCGCGCGAGCGCGAGGTTATCGAGTTGCGCTTCGTTAAGGGCATGACCCAGATCGAGATTGCCAAGAAGCTTGGCATCTCGCAGGTGCAGGTCTCGCGCCTGCTGCGCCGTACCCTTAAGAAGATTCAAGATAAGATTGACCCCGACGGAGTGATGATTCGT
>URBS01000058.1 GCA_900546085.1 uncultured Collinsella sp. | reverse complement strand
AAGCTCGGTGGCGCGCTTGAGCGCCTCCTGCTTGGAGTAGCCACGGTGCAGACGAAGTCCCTCGCCCACCTGCTTGCCGATCTTATAGACCGGGTTCAGGGAGGTCATAGGATCCTGGAAGATCATCGCGATATCGTTGCCGCGAATATGCTGCATCTCTTCCTCGGTCATCTCGAGGATCGAACGACCGCGGTAGCGAACGTCGCCGCCCTCAATCTTTCCCGGAGGCATCGAGATGAGGCCCATGATGGTCATGGCGGTCACGGACTTACCAGAGCCGGACTCACCGACGACACCCAGGGTCTCACCGCGATCGAGCGTGTAGGACACGCCATCGACAGCGCGAACGACGCCATCCTCGGTGTGGAAATACATCTTAAGGTCATCGACCTCGAGCAGATGCTGGCCCTCGGGAACCGGCTGGTCCTTCAGGTCCACATAGTTCTTGTTCTTCTTCATCCTTATGCGTCCTTCATCTTGACGTCGAGGGCGTCGCGCAGACCGTCACCCAGCAGGGTGAAGGCGAGCACCGTCGAGAGAATTGCCAAACCGGGCATGATCATCATCCAGGGAGCAGTCAGAAGATACTGCTGACCGTCCTGAATCATGGAGCCCCACGAAGGCGTAGGCGGAATAACGCCCATGCCGAGGAAGGACAGAGCGGACTCGGTCAGAATGGCACCACCGATGTTCATGGTCGCGTAGACCACGATGGAAGCAACGGAGTTCGGGAAGATGTGACGCACGACGATACGAGCATCGGATGCACCCATCGCGCGAGCGGCGTCAACATAGTCGTTCTCTTTGACCGTCAGGATCGCGGATCGGAAGACGCGCGCAATCGAAGGCCAGCCGAGAATGCCGATGGCGATAAAGACATTCTGAAGACCACGGCCGATAACGGCGATCATGGCGACAACGAACAGCACGTACGGGAACGCCAGGAAGATGTCCGCACAGCGCATGATGATCGTATCCCAGATGCCGCCATAGAAACCGGCCAGGGCGCCCATGACCAGACCGATCACCGTGGAGATGGCGGTGGCCATAATACCGACGGAAAGCGAAACGCGCGCGCCGTAGATAACACGGACGAGAATGTCACGACCAAGAGAGTCGGTGCCAAACGGGTGCTCGGCACACGGAGCCAGCAGCGACGTCTCGGCCATGGTGGTCGAGTCAGAAGCCGTAGGAGAGCCGAGCCAGGGCTTAGCCCACAGATCGGCGGTCAGGGCGACCACAACAACGATGATGATCCAGCAGACACCGATAACGGCGAGCTTGTTCTTACGAAGACGCTTAAAAGCGTCGCCCCACAGCGTGCGGGACTTGGCGGGAGCAGATGCGGCCTTGGTGGCGGTAGCCTGCTCCTGAGGCTGAGAATCAGTTTCCTGCATGAGACGTACCTCCCTTAGGCCTTATCCGACGGACCGCCAAGGCGGATGCGCGGGTCGAGAAATGCATAGCTAATGTCGACGAGCAGGTTGATCACCATAACGACGACAACAATGAGCGTAACGCCGCCCATAACGATGGGCCAGTCGCGCATGCTAATGGCGCGGTAGACCTCGAAGCCGATGCCGGGCCAGTTAAAGACCGTCTCGGTCAGGATGGCGCCCGAAAGCATGCCGCCGAAGTCGACACCAATATAGGTAACGACGGGGATGAGTGCATTCTTAAGCGCATGCTTGATAATGATCGCGCGATTGGAGAGACCCTTGGCCTTTGCCGTACGGATGTAATCCTGGTTCATGACGTCGAGCAGCTGCGAACGCATGATGCGGGCAGCATAGGCGGTCGAAACCGAAGCCAGCGTAATGGTCGGAAGCACATAGTGCATCCAATCCTGATACTGAGAGCTGGAACCGCCGGCACCCGAGATCGGCATGGAGAATGCACCGCCCGTGGCATCCTTAAGGATGACGCCAAAGAACAGCTGCAGCAGCATACCGAGCCAGAATGCAGGAACGGCAACGAGGATCGACGTGGTCAGCGTTACCAAAATATCCCAGAAGGAATAGCGCTTTACCGCCGAAATGATACCCGCACCGATACCCATGATTGCCTCGAGCACGATGGCGCACGCGGCAAGTTTGACCGTATACGGATACTTCTGGGCAAAGATTTCCGTAACCGGCAGCTTGCGCTGGTACGAATTGCCCAGATCGCCATGAAGCAGGCCGTTCATGTAATACAAGTAACGGTCCACGAGCGACGTTTGAACGGGGTCGCCGTTCTCGTCAAGGATCGCGTTGCCGTCCTCGTCCGTCTGGACCAGGTGATAGCGAACGCGAAGCTGAAGCTCCACCTCGGGGGACAGAGCCTTGTCTCCACCGATCAGCTTGATCGGATCTCCCGGCACGATATTCTGGAGGGCGAACAGAATCAGCGTAACGCCCAAAAACACCGGGATGAACTGAAGCACACGTTTAACGATGTACTTACCCATACCACTCCCCTATCTAGGGATTAACCTAAATGGGATGCCGATCGCCAGACCGGCATCCCAAAATTACCATCAGCCAGTTTACCCCAGGTTAGGGAGAACTGTATGTTTCCCATGAGGTCTACGTAAATACTTGACCCTCACGGAAGCTGCAAAACCCTTAGGCGAGCTCGGCGGTACCCAGATCGGCGTGCTTCTGCGGATCAACATAGAGATGCTTGACGCGGTCAGAGCCAGCGATGGTGTGCGTGTAGAACATCACCGGGATAACCGGGCAGTCAGCAGCGACCATGGCGTCGGCCTCCCGCATCTTGGCGATGCGCTCCTCGTCATCAACCGTGGTGCGGGCCTCGTCGACCTTGGCATCGAACTCGGGGTTGCTGTAACCGGAGCGGTTGTCGCCACCGAGGGAGTCGGAGTGGAACAGCGGGTACAGGAAGTTGTCCATGATCGGGTAATCGGCGATCCAGCCCAGACGGCCGAACTGATAGTTGAAGTTCTGATACTGCTCGAGCAGGGCAGACCACTCAGGGGTATCGGAGACAGCGGTAACGCCAACCTTGGCGAGGTCGCCGATGATGGACTCCATGATCTCCTTGTGACCACCGTCCTGGTTGTAGGAAAGGGTCACGCTAATGCCACGATCGCCGTTAGCGCCAGCGGGAGCGACCTTGTCGAGGTACTCGTTAGCCTTGTCGACGTCATAGGCGCAGAACTCCCATGCGCCCTCCTTGTAGCCGGCGATTCCCGGAGGAACAATACCGTCGGCGGGGGTACGGGTACCCTTGAAGATGGTCTTGCAGATGGCCTCACGGTTGATGGCCAGGGAGATGCCCTTGCGCAGGTCGGCGTTATTGAACGGCTCGGCCGTGGTGTTGCAGGTCAGATAGTACGTGGAAGGCTCGGCACCGAGCAGCATATGCTCGCCGTCACCCATGGTGTAGCCGTCCTTGGACTCGCCACGGTCCTTCTTGGCGGCGTCGATCTGAGCAACGGGAACGTCGCAGACATCGAGGTTACCGGCCTGGAACTCCTTGTAAGCGGTCTCCATGTCCTTGATGACCTGGAAGTGGATGGCGTCGATCTTTGCCTTGTCGCCATAGTAATCGTCAAACTTCTTGAGGTTGATCTCCTGGCCATCCTCCCACTTACCGTCCATCATGAACGGACCGTTACCGACCGGGGCAAGGTAGAAGCTCTTGACATCGGACTCGGCGCACTCGGGAACCGGGGACAGAGCCGGGTGAGAGGCGACGAAGGGGAAGTCGGCGTAAGCGGAAGACAGCTTGACGACGAGGGTCTCATCGTCGGGGCAAGTAACACCGCTGAGCTCGGTAGCGTTGCCGGCAAGCAGATCGTCATAGCCCTCAACCATGGAAAGGTGATAGGAGACCTCGGAAGGACCATACTCGGTGGCGATGGCCGACTTGGTGTTGACCAGGCGCTCCCAACCGAGCTTGAAGGACTTGGAGGTAACGTCGTCACCGTTGTGGAACTTAGCCTTCTTGATCTTGAAGGTGAACTCGGTGGCGTCGTCGTTAGCCTCAAAGGACTCGCAAGCCAGCGGAACGATCTCGCCCTTCTCGGGGTCGTACTCCGTCAGAGCGTCGAAGAGCTGGTACTCGACCTGAGTGCCCTGATCCTCCTGGACGTTGTAGGGGTCGATGCAGACCGGGTTGTTGATGTAGAAGTTCAGCGTCGAACCGGAGTCAGATCCGGAAGCGTCGCCGCCCTTCTTGCCGCATGCGGCAAGAAAAGCCATGGAGCTCGCAGCGAGGGTGCCGCCAACAAAGGCGCGACGACCCATAACGGGCTGGTGGAACATAGAATCAGCCATGCCATCCTCCTTATGAGATAGGACAAAGTGAATTCGGCCGGGCAACGTCGAGACAGCCCGATCGAACCATTCAAACGCGGTCCGCCGTTATGGCTGGTTATGCAGTGCGGACCAACGTTTCGCAATACAGTAGCGCATTTTATGCACAATATGGCGCTAATTCCGGTTAACGGTCGAGAATTTCTTTAGTTAGGCGAAGTATGTGGGGATATTTTGACTCTATTACAAGTCTGTAAACAAAAAGGACCCCGCACATGCGGGACCCTTTACAAACGTATATACGCCGATGCTTAGTAGCCGACGATGCCCTGCGGGAAGAAGAACATGCACAGAACGACACACACAGCAAAAACGACGGCCATAATTACCGTCAGGCGATCGAGGTTCTGCTCCATGACGCCCGTGGCAGAGCTGGAGTTATACAGCGAGCTAGCGATCATATCCGAAACGCCGGTACCCTTACCGGAGTGCATCAGGACGAGAATCGTCAGCGCCACGGCAGAGATAGCCCAAACGACAAACAGAAGAATCTGGAACGGACCCATAGATAAGCTCCTTAATAGAACAATTTAAACTCCAGTACTGTACCACAACCTCCAACACTCCCCCACCTGCCATTTAGGGACGGGGTAGAAATGGCAGAAATACCAAAAGGGGGTTGCCCGAATATGGGCAACCCCCTCGCATGAAAACGCTTGGAGTTTTCTCTTAGGCCTCGGTTGCGAGCACGCGGCCCGTCATCTCGGCGGAAGGCTCCAGACCAGCCATGGTGAGCATAGTCGGGGCGATATCGGAGAGACGACCGTCCTCGATACCGGTAAGCTTGGCCTTCTCATCAACGATGATGAACGGCACACGGTTGGTGGTGTGAGCCGTAAACGGATGCTTGGAACCGTCGGTAGCGACGTCAAACATGTGGTCGGCGTTGCCATGGTCGGCGGTGATCAGCGCAAAGCCGCCCTTGGCGAGAATCGCCGGGACAACCTTGGACAGGGCATCGTCAACAGCCTCGACGGCCTTAACGGCGGCGTCGAAGACACCGGTGTGACCAACCATGTCGCAGTTCGCGAAGTTCACGATGTAGAAATCAGCGCGACCCTCGTTGATGGCGGCGACGAGCTTCTCGGCCACCTCGGGAGCGCTCATCTCAGGCTGCAGATCGTAGGTAGCGACCTTGGGGGAAGCGACGAGCACGCGCTCCTCGCCCTCCTTGGGCTCCTCGATGCCGCCGTTGAGGAAGAACGTCACGTGGGCGTACTTCTCGGTCTCGGCGGTGTGCAGCTGCTTCAGGCCGTTGGCGGCGATAACGTCGGCCAGGACGTTCTCGGGGAACGTCTTGGGGAAGGCGACCTCGACGTCAAACGTCGGATCGTACTCGGTCATCGTCACAAAGTGCGAGAGCTTGATCTGCTCGCGCTCAAAGCCGTCGAACTCCTTGTCCGTGAACACGCGGGTCATCTGACGGGCGCGGTCGGGACGGAAGTTGAAGAAGATGGCCGCGTCGCCCTCGTGGATACCCTCGTTGTGGGCAGCGAAGGGCTCGACGAACTCGTCGCCGCGCGGATCCTTCTCGTAGTAGGCCTTGATACCGGCAACGGGGTCGGTATCAGCATCGGACGCGTTGACCATGACGTCGTAGGCGCGCTGGATGCGCTCCCAACGGTTGTCGCGGTCCATGGCCCAATAACGGCCCGAGACGGTGGCAACGCGAGCGTCGCAACCGGTCTCCTCGGAGATCTTAGCCAGGAAGGCGCAGAACTCGCTCATGTAGCCGGCACCGGACTGCGGGTCAACGTCGCGGCCATCCATGAAGGCGTGGACGCGAACGGTCTTGACGCCGTGCTCGGCAGCCATCTTGACCAGAGCCTCGACGTGGTTCATGTGAGAATGAACACCGCCAGGGCTCATAAGGCCCATGAGGTGCAGGGTCTTGCCTTCGGCCTTGACGTCGTCCATAGCCTTGACGAAGACCTCGTTCTTGGCGATGGAGCCGTCCTTGATGGCGTTGTTGATGCGCGAAAGCTCCTGGAACACGATGCGGCCGGCACCGATGTTGAGGTGACCCACCTCGGAGTTGCCCATCTGGCCGTCGGGAAGGCCCACGTCCTCGCCCGAAGCACCGAGCGTGGTGTGGGGATACTTCTCGTACAGGCTATCAAGGAAGGGCGTCTTGGCAGCGGCGACGGCGTTCTCGCCATCGGCCGGTGCCAGGCCGCAGCCATCCATGATGATCAGGAGTGCAGGAAGATGACGCTGTGCCATATGTCCTACTCGCCTGCCTTGACGACCATAGAGGCGAAGTCGGCAGCCTTGAGCGAAGCGCCGCCCACGAGGGCGCCGTCAACGTCGGGCTTGGCGACGAGCTCGGCGATGTTGCCGGGCTTGGCAGAGCCACCATAGAGAACGCGGATGCCGTTAGCGAGCTCCTCGCCGAACATCTCCTTGAGGGTCTCACGGATAGCGCCGCAGACCTCCTGAGCGTCCTCGGCGGTAGCGGTCTTGCCGGTGCCGATGGCCCAGATGGGCTCGTAGGCGACGACGACCTGCTTGGGGCAGGTGATCTCAAGACCAGCAAGGCCAGCCTTGACCTGGTTCACGACGTGCTCGACATAGGTGCCAGCCTCGCGGACCTCGAGAGACTCGCCGCAGCAGAAGACGGGAACAAGACCGGCGGCAACGAGAGCCTTGGCCTTCTTGTTCTGATCCTCGTCGGTCTCGTGGAAGTAGTCGCGACGCTCGGAGTGACCGATGATGCAGTAGGTGCAGCCAGCGGACTTGAGCATGTCGCAAGAGGACTCACCGGTGAAGGCACCCTTGGCCTCCCAGTACACGTTCTGTGCACCGAGGGCGATGGGGGCAGCCTGAATGCGGTCATGAACCGTAGTGATGTCGATGGTCGGAGGGCAGACGAGCACCTCGACGCCAGCCGGAACCTCGGGCAGAGCCTGAGCCAGCTCGTCGGCGAGCTTGGCGGCCTCGGCGACGTCGTTGTTCATCTTCCAGTTACCAGCGATAAGAAGGGTGCGATTAGGCATCGAGAAGCGCCTCCACTCCGGGCAGGGCCTTACCCTCGACGAGCTCCATGGAAGCGCCACCACCGGTGGAGATCCAGCTCATCTTGTCGGCCAGGTTGAACTTGTTGACAGCCGCGACAGAGTCACCACCGCCGATGATCGAGGTGCAGTCGGCCTCGGCGACGGCCTCGGCGATAGCCTGGGTGCCGTGAGCGAAGTTGTCGAACTCGAAGACGCCCATGGGGCCGTTCCAGAACACGGTCTTGGCGCCCTTGACGGCCTCGGCGTAGAGCTCCTCGGTCTTGGGGCCGATGTCCATGCCCTCACGATCGTCGGGGATAGCGTCGGAAGCGACAACCTCGGGGACAGCGTCCTCGCCAAAGTGATCGGCAACGCGGTTGTCGATGGGGAGCAGGATCTTGACGCCCTTCTCCTCGGCCTTCTTGAGCATCTCGCCGGCGCGCTCGACCCAGTCCTCTTCCTTGAGGGACTGACCGACGGTCAGACCCTGAGCCAGGAAGAAGGTGTAGGCCATGCCGCCACCGATGATCAGGGTATCAGCGGAGTCGATGAGGTGATCGAGAACGCCGATCTTGGAGGAAACCTTGGAACCGCCGACGATAGCGACGAAGGGGCGCTCGGGCTCGGCGAAGATGCCGGTCAGCGTGTCGACCTCCTTCTCGAGCAGGAAGCCGGCGACGGCAGGCAGGTAAGCGGCGGGGCCCACGACGGAACCCTGGGCGCGGTGAGCGGTGCCGAAGGCATCGAGAACGAAGACGTCACCATAGGAAGCGAGCTTCTTGGCGATCTCGGGATCGTTCTTCTTCTCACGCTTGTCAAAACGGACGTTCTCGAGAACGAGGACCTTGCCCGGCTCGACGGCGGCAACAGCCTCAGCAGCCTTCTCGCCGTAGGTGTCGGCGACAAAGGCAACATCGAGACCAGAGAGCTCAGCGAGCTTCTTGGCGACGGGCTCGAGGGACAGCTCGGGCTGGAAGCCGGTGCCATCGGGACGGCCGAGGTGGCTCATGAGGATGACGCGAGCGTTGTGCTCAACGAGGTAGTTGATGGTGGGCAGGGCAGCCTTGATGCGGGTGGTATCGCCAACGACGCCATCCTTGATAGGCACGTTGAAGTCAACGCGGACGAGAACGCGCTTGCCGTCGACATCGATGTCGCGGACGGTCTTCTTGGTAAAGGCCATGTTTGCTTCTACCTTTCGTACGTGTCTGCCTCCCATTACGGCAGACGATTTCCTATAAAAAGGGCGCGACCCTAGGGTGTAAGCCCTATGAGGCCGCGCCCTTCTTTAGACGCTCAACGAGCTATTCGCTAAAAGCTAAATTAAGCAACGAACTTCTCGAAGTACTTGATGGTGCGGACCATCTGAGAGGTGTAGGAGTTCTCGTTGTCGTACCAAGAGGTGACCTGAACGAGGGTCTGGCCGTTGCCGAGGTCAGAGCACATGGTCTGAGTGGCGTCGAAGATGGAGCCGTGGGTCTCGCCGATGATGTCGGTGGAGACGATGTCGTCCTCGTTGTAACCGAAGGTCTCGGAGATGGTGGAAGCGTAGGCCTTCATAGCGGCGTTGACCTCGTCGACGGTGACCTTCTTGTCAACGACAGCGTAGAGGTTGGTGATGGAGCCGGTCGGCGTCGGGACGCGCTGGGCGGCACCGATGAGCTTACCGTTGAGCTCGGGGAGAACCAGGCCGATAGCCTTGGCAGCACCGGTGGTGTTGGGGACGATGTTGACGGCGCAGGCGCGGCTACGACGCTTGTTGCCCTTGCGCTGCGGGCCGTCGAGCGGCATCTGGTCGCCGGTCCAGGCGTGAATGGTGGTCATGATGCCGGACACGATGGGAGCGAAGTCGTTCAGACCCTTGGCCATCGGGGCGAGGCAGTTGGTGGTGCAGGAAGCAGCGGAGATGATGTTGTCCTCAGCGGTCAGCGTCTCGTGGTTGACGTTGTACACGATGGTGGGCAGATCGCTGCCGGCCGGAGCGGAGATGACGACCTTCTTGGCGCCAGCGTTGATGTGGGCCTGAGCCTTAGCCTTGCTGGTGTAGAAGCCGGTGCACTCGAGAACGACGTCGACGTCGAGGTCGCCCCAAGGCAGGTTGTTGGCGTCGGCCTCCTTGTAGATCTTGATCTCCTTGCCGTCAACGGTGATGGAATCCTCGCCAGCAACGACCTCGTGATCGCGAGCGTAGTTGCCCTGCGTGGAGTCGTACTTCAGCAGGTAAGCGAGCATATCGGGAGAGGTGAGGTCGTTGATAGCGACGATCTCGGAGCCCTCATGACCGAACATCTGACGGAAAGCCAGACGACCGATGCGACCGAAGCCGTTAATAGCAACCTTTACTGCCATTGTGTCTCCTTTCGTAAGGCCCCCGCAAGCTACAGCGCCCGCCGTTGAGGCCCACAAACTAACCACTCGCCTAATATACCTTTTTTTTGACTTGAATTTCACGAGAATGCTCGAAATTGAAAATCAAATTTACGTTAAAACGTTTTAAAGAATAAAATAGCAGCTAAATCCGTATATAAGTCGATACTTTAAACTACCCGTTTGCTTCAATGAGCTTTTCAAGCCTCAAAACTCGATGGTAGAGGGCCGACTTCGACAAGGGAGGGTCAGCCATCTCCCCTAAATCACGCAGCGACAGATCGGGATAGCGCTCGCGCAGGTCGCAAAAGACCGCCAAGGCATCCGGAAGCGCATCGCGAAGGCCGCGCTGCTCGAGCTCATCGATAAGCGCAAGCTGATGTTGGGCAGCACCGGCGCTTCTGGTCTGGTTGGCGAGCTCGGCGTTCACGCGACGGTTCACATCGTTCTTAACCAACTTGACCGCGCGCGCCTCCTCAATCTCGGCAACGCTGCGCTTGGCACCAATCAGCTTTAATAGATGCTCGATTTCCTCGGCGCTCTTAATGTACACGGCATATGACCCCCGCCGCGCATTAACACGAGCATGGACCCCAATCTGCCCCAACAGGTCGCAAAGTCCCCGGGCATACTGCTCGCCCTGCACCGCGATCTCCAAATGGAAATCGCCGCGTGGATCGGCCACGAAGCCGCCCGCGATGAGCGCGCCGCGGATGTAGGCAAGCCTGCAGCAGGGACGGGCAACGATGTGTCGGGGAACACCAGCGACGAGCCCTCCTCTGCGGTCTAGAATGCCCAGCAGCAGCAGAGCCTTGTCCAAGTCGGGTTGATCGGGCAGGGTAATGAGATAGTTACGGACCTTATGCAAGACCGATTTACGAACGGTGAATTCCGTTTTGAGCTTAAGGATGCGATGCGTCAGCGTGATCATCGTGCGCGCGACGGCTCCCGTCTCGGTCGCGACCGTCAAACGATACCGTCCGGAGCCGGCCAACGAAAGCGTACCGCTCACACGCGTCAGGGCGGCAAGCGTCGACAAATCGCAGTATTCACATTCGGGTTCGCAGCGCGCGAGCTCGTCGCGCACCTCAGCGGTAAACGACATGCAGGCCTATGCCTTCGTGTTGGCGCGCGACAGGTCGCGGTGGGAGATGCTCACGTGATACTGGGCGCCTTCCAGGTAACGGGCCGTGGCCTCGGCAATGGCGACGCTACGGTGCTGTCCGCCCGTGCAGCCGATGGCGATAGAAAGCTGCGGCTTTCCCTCCGCGATATAGCCCGGCATCACCGTATCGAGCAGCTGTGTCCAAGCCTTCCAAAACTCCTGCGTCTTGGGGTGGTCCAGAACAAAATCGGAGACCTTTTTATCGAGACCGGTCATCGTGCGCATCTCGGGATCGTAAAACGGATTGGGCAGGAAGCGGACGTCGATCATAATGTCCGCCTCGACGGGCATGCCGTGCTTAAAGCCAAACGAGAACACATGGACGTCCATGAGCTGTTGGTCGGACAGCTCGGAAAATGCCATACGTAGCTTGTTGCGCAGCGCAGAGGTGCGCAGACGACTCGTGTCGATAATCATATCGGCTCGATCGCGCACGCCCTGCAGCTGAAGGCGCTCGCGCTGAATGGCATCGGCCGTAGTCTCCCCCGGCTTGGCAATGGGATGACGGCGGCGATTTTCGCTGTAGCGACGAATCAGCACCTCGTCAGAAGCCTCCAGGAACACGATGTCGCAGCTCATCTCGCGCTCTTCGAGCGCGGCGACCGCATCGAGCAGCTCATCGAACAAGCCCTGGCTACGCAAATCGCAGGTGACGGCGAGATGCCTGCCCACGCCCGTATTAATGCCGACGAGCTCGGCAAGCTGGGCGATCAGACGCGGAGGCAGGTTATCGATGCAAAAATAGCCCATGTCCTCGAACACGTGCATGGCCTGCGTGCGGCCCGATCCGGACATTCCGGTGATGATGACGATATCGGGGATGCGCTCCGAGCGCTCCGCCGCATCCATGGCATCTCCCTTTTGCATGTGCTGCCTCCCGAAAACAAGCGCGGGACCCAGCAACCCGGATCCCGCGCGGTCAATTGCCTTTATTGAGTATACCGCCCCGAGCGGATACGAGGCCTGTCTTACGCCTCAAGCGCAGCCTTGAACCAACTTGTAATACTCGTGGGGTGCGTGATGGCGGTGCCGACGACAACGGCCCAGGCGCCAGCATCGATCGCGGCGCGAGCCTCCTCGGGCGTATGCACGCGACCCTCGCAAATGATGGGAAGGCCGGGGAATTCCTCGGTCGCCTGACGCAGGAGCGGCAGGTCGGGGCCATCGGCCATGGTGCAGTCGATGGCGGCGACACCGTGAGAGAGCGTGGTAGATACCAGGTCGAAGCCCATATCAACCGCACGGCGAATGTCCTCGATGGTGGCACAATCCGCCATCAGGAGCACACCCTCCTCGTGCAGCGGACGGAAGGTATCCTCGACCGTCTTGCCATCGGGGCGCGGACGATCGGTGGCGTCGATCGCCACGATATCGGCACCAGCAGCAACGCAGGCGCGGGCGTGACGCAGCGTCGGCGTGATGTAAACGCCCTCGTGTCCATCCTTCCATAGGCCAATAACAGGAACCTCACAGCGACCCTTAATGGCGGCAATGTCGGCAAGGCCCTGGCAGCGAATGGCGGCGGCGCCGCCGAGTTCGCAAGCGCGAGACATTTGAGCCATGGTCTCGGGCGTACGAAGCGGCTCGCCCATATACGCCTGAACGCTCACGACGAGCTTACCCTTCAGGGATTGAATCAAAGGATCAACGGTCATGTGCGACTCAACCTTTCTCAAAACAGCCTTCTGAGACACCGCACCTT
>URBS01000057.1 GCA_900546085.1 uncultured Collinsella sp. | reverse complement strand
CAAGGGCGCGACCAGAAGGTCAGCGCCCTTTCGTTTCACGTCACATTGCCTCAAATGCGGCCCGCTCGCTGACTTTGGCAAAACATCGGCGTTTTCGTTGTCCCCAATGACTACCGAACGAGGGTGGATAATCTTCCGTTTTTGGCCTGTGTGCAGGCTCAAAGTGGGAGATTATCCACCCTCGTCATTTGGTTGGCATACAATTGCTATTGGCTTGCTGCGGTGAAGGTCTGTTCGCTCCGCAGCTTTTTTCTACGGTTAAAGGAGTATGTATGTCCGTTGAGGTCATGAGGTCTGTGATCGAGGCCGCCGAGGGTCGCGTGCCCGTCGACACGCTGTTTACCAATGCGCAGATTGTCGACGTGTACGGTCAGCGCGTGGCGCCCGGTAGCGTTGCCGTCAAGGGCGGCGTAATCGTCGGCGTGCTCTACGACGGTCGCGACGATGCCGCCGGTACCTATGAGGCTGCCGAGGTTATCGACTGCCAGGGTCGCTATCTCGCCCCCGGCTTTATCGACGGACATCTGCACATTGAGTCCTCGAACATCCGGCCCGCCGAGTATGCGCGCATGGCGGCGACGCGCGGTACCACCACTGCCATTGCCGACAGCCACGAGATCGCCAACGTGGCGGGCCTGGACGGCCTGCACTTTATGATCGAGGACGGTCGCCGCGCGCCCATTTCCATCAAGTACATGATGCCCTCGTGCGTGCCCGCGCTGCCCGATGAGCAAGCGGGCGCTGTGATTACCGCCGCTGACATGCAGGCGTTTTTTGCCGAGCATCCGGGCGATGTTTTTGGCCTGGGCGAGATGATGAACCTGCCGGGTGTCTTTATGGCCGACCCCGAGACCTGTGCTCGCATCGATGCTGCCAACCAGACGCCGTCCAAGCAGGTCGACGGCCATGCACCGCTCGTTGCCGGCAAGGACCTTAATGCCTATGCCGCGGCAGGCATTATCGCCGATCACGAGTCGACGATTCCCGAGGAGGCGCTCGATAAACTGTCTCGTGGCATGTACGTGATGCTGCGCGAGGGCACGTGCAGCCATGACCTGGCCAATCTGTCGCCGATGCTGCTGGAGAACCCCGCGCGCGCCCGCCGCTGCTGCTTTGCGACTGACGACCGCGCCCCTTCCGATGCGCTTGCGACTGGCATGATCGACAATGCCTGCCGCGTGGCGATTGAGGCCGGTATCGACCCCGTGGTCGCTATCTCTATGGCGTCCCTCTCCACGGCCGAGGCGTTTGGCCTGGATCACGGCTGCCGCGACCCGCACGAGCTGCGTGGTGCGATTGCCCCGGGCAAGCGTGCCGACCTGCTGGTGCTCAATGACCTGACGTTTGCTACGGCTCCGCATCGAGTATATGCCGCCGGTGCTCTGGTGGCGCAGGACGGCACCTTTGTGGGCGAGATCTCACCCGAGATGGCCGAGGTTGCGGCCCTTGCCGATGAGCTGCGCGCCTCCGTTAAGCTGCCGAAGCTTTCGCTCGACGTGTTTGACTATGCCTTTAAGCCGGGCGAGGCCGTTATCGATGTCATCCCGGGTATGGCTATCACGGGTATGGCTCGCCCCGAGAGTGCCGAGGGCCTGCGCCGCATTATGCTGATCGAGCGCCACGGCCGCGGCGTGTCGCTGCAGGCCGAGGGCGCCGACGGTGACGGCCCCGCGGGTCTGGGCTTGGTTGGCAAGCATATTGGTCGCGGCTGGGTGCGCGGCTTTACCATCACGGGTGGCGCCATTGCCTCCACGATTGGCCACGACTCGCACAACGTGTGCGTGGTGGGCGACAATGCGGCGGATATGATGGCTGCCGTTGAGGCCGTGGGCCAGGGCGGCCACGTGCTGGTACGCGATGGTGAGGTCGTAGCGCGCATTCCGCTGGCGCTCGGTGGCCTGATGAGCGAGGGCACGGCCGAGGATGTCGCCGCGCAACACGACGACTTTATGGTCAAGGCGCGCGCGATGGGTATTGAGCCGCCACTCGACCCCATTATGGGCATCATCTTCCTGCCCCTGCCGGTGATCCCGACGCTCCGCATTCGCCCCGAGGGCATGTTCGACGTCACTACCTTCACCTACGCCGACTAGTCATTGGGGACGTTCTTAAACGACTAGCCGTCGGGGACACTCTTTGGCGTGTCGCCTGACGCCACGACCGTGGGACCTCTGGCGCGCGTGAGCTATTTGCTAGGTCCTTGTAACGTTTATGACTGCGGGGTCTTATTTGGGCTCCCTTTGGGTACGTTGGAATCGGATACACGTCCGATTCCATCAAGCCCGAAGGGAGCTTTTCTATGTTTAAACTGATTGCATCCGATATGGACGGCACGTTGCTTGACGAAAACGGCCAGGTGCCTCCCGAGACCTACGAACTGATTCTGGCGCTACACGAGCATGGCGTGCATTTCGCCGCATCGTCAGGTCGTCGCTACGATCGCCTGTGCGAGTTCTTTGCGCCCGTTCGCGACAAGATGGACTTTGTCGCCGCTAACGGCGCCCAAGTCTACGCCGACGGTAAGATGGTAGACCGTGAGGTGTATTCCCACCTGGCGATTCGAAGGCTCGCCCAAGCCGTCAGGACGTTTCCCAATCTGCATCTTGCGCTCTTTGACCGAACCAAGTCCTTCCTGCTCGATGACGAGTGCAAGTTCGTGCGTGAGGTCGATAAGGACCTTCCCAATGCCGAGCGTATTTGGGAGCTGCCCGATCCCAGCGTAAATATCATCAAAGCGAGTATCTTTTGCGACGACAGTGCGGTTATGGACAGTGCGTACGTGCTACAGCGCGAACTTGGTCAGCTCTTTACTTTTGCGCCTTCGGGCAACGCGTGGATCGATGCCATGCAGCCTGGTGTGTCGAAGGCCTCGGGTATCGCGCAGCTCGCGGAGCATTACGGCATTGGTCGCGACGAGGTCATGGCGTTTGGCGACTCGATGAACGACTACGAGATCATTCGCTTTGTCGGCACGGGCTGCGCGATGGAAAACGCGCGCCCCGCGCTTAAGGCGGTGGCCGATCGCGTGGTGGGTTGTAACCGCGACCACGCCGTCCAGCAGGAGCTCCGTCGCGTGCTGGAGAGTCTCTCCTAATTCGGCAGATGGGGACAGTCCTTGCGGCGCCCCGCGAAGAGTGTCCCCAAATTAGCTACCCTGCCGGGTTGCTGCTGCTAGGCGAGGGCGGCCATGATGGTGCGGGCGACACCGTCGTGGTCGTTGTCGTATTCGGTGATGGCGTCGGCGGCCTCGCGGTCCTCGGTCTCGGCGTTGATCATGGCCATGCCATGGCCCGCTGCCTGCAGCATGGGGATGTCGTTGATGTTGTCGCCGAACGCCCAGGCGTCGGCGAGACGCTCGCCCAGATGCTCACACAGCCACGTGAGGGCCGTTCCCTTGGTGGCGCCTTCGCCCATAACCTCGATATTCATGGCGTACGAACGCGTGACCTCAATGCCTCCGAGCGTGTCGAGCGCCGCCGCGATGGCGTCGCGATCGGTGGGGTCGTGCCAGTACATGGCGATGCGTTCGAGCGTCTCGACCTCGTCGATCTTGCTGTCGATATCCATGTCGATCGGTGTTCGTGTGCGCTTGAGCGAAGCCGCGATGTGAGGATCGCCGCCGCAGAATTCGTCCAGGCGCGTGTAGAGCGAGCGGGGGAGGAAACACTGCCCGTCCGCGAAGATATCGAAGGTGACGTCATGGCCGGTGGCAATGCTATGGACGTGGTGGGCGATGGCGCGGTCGAGCGGTCGGCTCAAAATGCGCGTAGCACGTGAGGCATCGGTGGGCGTATCGTCGTCGAGCTGCCAGACGCTGGCGCCGTTGGCACAGACCGCGTAGTGCACGGCGGGATGGGCGAGAATGGGCTCAAAGATGCCCGACAGTGGACGTCCCGTGCAGGGAACAAACTCGATGCCACGACGTGCGAGCTCGTCGAGCATCGCCCAGGTGGCATCGCTCATTTGCTTATCGCTCGTCAGCAGCGTCCCATCCATATCGGAAAACACAATCATTTGATGCAGCCCTTTCTACTGGCATAAAAAGCGTGGCCGAGGGCTTGGGTCCCTGGCCACGCTCGAGTTCTATAACGGTCCGCGTCCTAGCGGTCGGCGAGCGGCTTATACTCCAGCGGCTCGATAACCGGGCGATACGCGGGGCGGATGATGCGGTGCGCGCAGAAGAGCTCTTCCATGCGGTGTGCCGACCAGCCGGCCATGCGGGCGACGGCGAATAGCGGCGTAAAGAGCGTTTCGGGCACGCCGAGCATCTTGTAGATAAAGCCCGTGTACAGGTCGATGTTGGCGCAGATGGGCTTGGTCATGCCGTGGTCGCGCATGACCTGGGGTGCCAGGCGCTCAATGCGCTCGATGAGTGCGAATTCTTCGCCCAAGTCCTTCTTGGCTGCCAGCGAGCGCGCGTAGCGGCGGCAGACCTCGGCGCGTGGGTCGCTCAGCGTGTAGACGGCGTGGCCCATGCCGTAGATGAGGCCCGTGCCGTCGAAGGCCTGCTTGTCGAGGATCTTGCCCAGGTAAGCCGCGACCTCGTCCTCGTTTTCCCAGTTGGAAACATGCGCGCGGATGTTCTCGTGCATAGACACGACCTTGGCATTGGCACCGCCGTGGCGCGGGCCCTTGAGCGAGCCGATAGCCGCGGCGTAGGCGGAATACGGGTCGGTGGCCGAAGACGACAGCACGCGGCAAGCGAAGGTGGAGTTGTTGCCGCCGCCGTGCTCGGCATGCAGCATGAGCATAACGTCGAGCAGCATCGCCTCATCGCGGGTGAATGCCATGCCACCGCGCAGGACCTGTAGGATGGTCTCGGCGGTGGAGAGACCGGGCGTGGGGTGCGGCACGTGAACCTCGGAGCCGCGAAGCTTGGCGACCGAGGCCATGTGTGCGAAGGCGGCGATGCGCGGGAGACGTGCGAGCATGGAAATGGCGACGTCGATTTCGTGCTCGGGCGTGATCACGTCTGGTTCGGCATCGAAGGCGTAGAGCAGCAGTACGGCGCGCTGGAGCACGTTCATGATGCTCGACGACACCGTGGTCATAGGGAACTCTTTAACGTACTCGTCGCTCAGATGTCTAAAGGCGCCCAGGCGCTCGCAAAAGCCGTCGAGCTCTTCCTTGTTAGGGAGCGAACCCGTGATAAGCAGATAGGCGACTTCCTCGTAGCCGTAGCGATTCTCGGCCTGGGCATTGTTGACCAGATCCTCGATGCTGTAGCCGCGAAGCGTGAGCTTGCCCTGATCGGGCACGACCTTTCCGTCGACCTTGTTGTAGCCGTGCACATCCGAGATACGAGTGAGGCCCGCGACCACGCCCGAGCCGTCGGCATTGCGCAGGCCGCGCTTGACATTGTGCTCGACAAACAGGCCCTCTTCATAAGGGTCGGTCGGAAGGCCGTGGTAGAGGCTTTCGCTCTCAGACGAAATCTGACGGCTCGCCTCGTAATCCAGAACCAGGCGGCTCAGGTGATCGTCGAAGCGGTAGTAGATTTTCTTGGCGTCGTAGGCCATGCGCGCTCCTCTCCGGTCCGCTTTGGGGCCGCGCGCTTGGACGATATGACGTCAAGCTGCCCCGAGCGGCTTGTTCGCTACAGGCGGTACATAAAGTTAAAGACGTCCTCGCGCTGGATGGACACGTTGACGCCCGAAAGCTCGCCGGCCTCGGCCAGCGCCTTCTGCAGCTCGGCGAAGTCGAGCTTGGACTCGGCGGTGTCGGCCAGCATGGTCATGGTGAAGATGTCCTCGATAATGGACTGCGTGATGTCGCGGATGTCGACGTTGGCCTCGCCTAGAACACGGGTGACGCCGGCGACGATACCGGGGCGATTCTTGCCAAGGACGGTGATGACGATACGGGAGGACGAGATCTCGGCCATGGGAAACCCTTTCGCGTGGTTGCGGCGCGCGCGGGGCGCTCCGCTACGGTACAGTGTTCATCATTGTACCTGTCTGGCGCAAAAAAGGCGCGCTCGCTGCGGCGTTACATGCCTGCAACATGAGCGTAAGGGGGAAGGCCGCACGGGGAAGAGTCGTCTGGCGCGTGTCCGGCTCGTGTTGGGTTGATTTCCGATCTCAGCCGAACACATTGAGCGGACAGGCCGTTCCCGCAGTCAGCCGAACGCCTCCGACGGCTGATTCCGAACTGGAAGCGGAGGGCATCCCCGCCCTTCGGTAGGGGATACCGCTCCGCGGCGCATGCCGCGGGCGGCGCCCCTATCGGACCACCGTGACCTCAGTTGGGATGGGCCCAGCACTGCCGCGTACTCGGTGAGCTAGAGCCAACTGTTCGTCTTCACGTCGCGTATGGCGATATTTCGGTCGTCCGGCTCGGTGATGCCGTAGCCGAACGCCTGGAGCGTCTCGATGGACTCCTGGATCCTCTGTTGGAACATGGGACCCGGATCGACCCTCGGCCCGAGGTGCCCGCGCCAAAGGCACGGCGTGGCGCGCAGCATGTTATGGATTTTGGAGATGGGCTCGATGTCGGTGTAGACGTTGAGCGTCACCATGGTGTCCTTGAAGAACGAACCCATTCCCTTCGCGTATGCCACCGAGTGTCTGATCGAGATCAGGCCCGTCTCGAAATCCACATCGCACCACCGAAGGCCGCAGACCTCGCCGATTCGCATCCCCGTGTGCAGGGCGAGTACGACCGCCCTCTAATCCTCGGCGGACCAATCGAGTCCGAACTCCTTTCGGGCATCCTCTTCGCTCATGACTTCGAGAAGGTCTCCGGGTTGGCAACGAAGGGCGAGGCATAGCTGCTCGAGCGTGTTGAAGCGAATGCCGCGAATATGCCCCTTTTTAATACGGGACAGGTTCACGGGCGTGGTTCCAATCCTTTCGGCAAGTTCGTTCGAGGAAATCTTTCGCTCGGCCATGATCTTGTCGAGGCGAACAATTACGGGCATGACGTGTCCTTACGCAATCTCGTCGGAGTCGAGGTACAGCTCTCGAGCGTACAAGAAGAGCTGGGAGAGCATGAACAAGACGATGCCGAGAACCAGAGAGGTCCAGTCGAATGATGAAGCGATCTCTTGGGCGCCGACGGCCCCCTCGCCGCCAAACATCGAAACGGAGGTTTCGAGTGAGCCGGCGTAGAGGCTGGTGGCAGCTTGAACAACGAAGAGAATGCCGAGCACCTTCAAGCATGTCGCAGAGCCTTTCTTGAAGGGGTCTCCGCTCTTGATCGTCCACACGAGAACGGCGCTGAGGACGGTCGTGGCGATACCGATGACGGCAGGGGCCAATGTCGAGATCGCAAGGGCTGGATACGCGGGGGAGTCTGCAATTACAGGGTTGTCGAGCACTTCGATTGCTGGCTTTAAGGAGAACGCCACTTGTGCGATGGCGGTGACGCAAAGGGCCGCAGAGGCTATCGCACATGCGATGCGGAAGGAATGAAGCCGGGGAGTGCGATTGTCGGAACTCATAATAACCTCCGAAGAATTTAAAAAACTCAGGTTACTTTTTAACAGTTTATGTTAAATTGACTTTGCCGGCAAGTAATCACAGCATGCTGCAATCACTAGATGCGAGGCGGGGCCGAGCATTTTGTTCGGCCCCTCTGTTCCGACTGGATGAGGTTAAGGTTGGCGATGAATATGCTCAAAATCTCGAAGGCAATCTTTAGGTCGCTCCTCTCCTCCAGGTCACTCTGTGTTGCCGTTGTTGCGTTGATGGTTCTTTGTGCTCTGCCCGTCTTCAGGAGCGCGGCTGGCATCGACGGACGGGTTGAATACCTCGAGTCGGGAATAACCCGTGTTGAGCAGGAATTGTCAGCATCCTATGCGGATGCGCTTGTGAATGCGGGGGAGGAGGGCGTCTATACCTCTTCATCAAGCATGCCCGCGCTTCTGTACCCTCTTGCCGCGGGGCGTCTTGTCTTGGCGCCGCTCTCTCCTCTGCTTCCGTTTCTGCAGGTATCGGATGGAGCGTACTCCTTTTATGACGGATCGAAGGAGTACTTGCTATGGGTCGCAACGGCCGTTGCCGTCTCGTTCCTTGCCGCGCGTCTTAACAAACGTGAAAAGCTCATCATCCAGGCACCGATGGGCGAGCTGGGTAGACTTGTTGCATCGAGCGTATGGGCGAGTGTTTTTGCAATGCTTGCCGTCCTCGCCATCAATCTTCCAGGGATAATCGCCGCGCTTGTGAAGAATGGCCCGGGCTCGCCGTTCTATCCGATAGGCCACATTCAATATGCGACTCCGGTTATCAAACCGGCTTGGCTGGTGTTCGCGCAGACGGCCATCTTGCAATTCTTGGTGGCAGCGTTCATCTCGCTTGTCGTTCACCTTGCCGTGAAGATTGCCAATAACCCTACGCTTGGAATCGTGTTCGTATGTGCCCTGATGGGGGTGACGATGGTTCCCGGGTATTACGGAAGATCCATCGCTTTACGTGAGTTCGCCCTGTTGAATCCCCTTACGTATGCGAACACTGAGTTGACCGTCGGCGCCTATAGCCCGTACCCGACAACGCAGATAGTGAATCTGCCTGGACTTTGCTTCGAGCGTGGCGCGATTACCCTCGTATGCGCAATCGGGATCGAGGTGCTGGCAATTAGCCTGCTTTGCGTTGCTGGAAAGAGCGGCTGCGCGCGCCCGATGTCCCCGATTTGTCTTGAGAGAGGTTCCTTCACTGCATCGAGAACGGCAACTCGTTCGAGCGCTTGTGCCTCCGCCGTTGCATACGTAAGAGCGATGGGGAAACTGCTCCTGCGTTCTCCTACCCTCGCCGTATGCGCGATTGCAATGTCGACGACGATGCTGGCCCCGGCTCTGGTCGAGATGTTTCCTGACGCTGATAACGTTTCCGCTGTTCGGTATAGGGATGGGGAGCTCCGTTCAATAGATCGGTATCTAGAGCAGAACGCTGCGAATATGGACGTCGAGGGCAAAGCGGCCCTGGAAGACATGCGGGATGCTCTTTCGGGTTTCGTGTACGCGCCTATGCCTGCGGAGGGGTTTCGAAGCCTTGCGACGTACGAGCGCGCTCGAGGTGAGCTGGGCGCGGCAGATGCGACTCTCCTGCAATCGATCGGAATCGAGCCGGAGACTCCTTCTCGTGCGGAGGCGCGCGCCCTTCTGCTTGAGTCGATCGCGAGCTTGCCGGACCCCAAGGTTTACGAGTTAAGTACGAAGATGCCCCCATTAATCCTCCTTTCGTATCTCCAGGCAGCGCTTCCCTCCTTATTTTTGCTGTTGCCCGTGGTTGTCACATCGCTCGCGTGCACCCACCTGCAGTGTCGTTCCCTTCTGGTTCTCCAGATCCCCGCAACAGCGCATGTGCGTTTTCTGACGGCTGTTGCGCTGGCTCTCCTGCTTGGCTTGGTGCTGCTTTTGGTGTCGATGGTTCCCGCTGTCGTTGTGTCCGTGATTAAGAACGGTGCGGGTGGATCGGAGTATCCCGTCGCTCTCATTCGGGCGGGAGCTTCGACAACGTCCATGGTGGGGGAGGCGGTGTTGTGCAGTATTCCGTTGCTGGTCATGGCATACGGCGTGATTTCCGTCGTCGCTGCGTTGACAGCAGCGATTAGCCGCAACCCCGTTGTCACCGGAATGGTTTGCGCGGTTCTCTTGGTGTTGGGTTCGTTGAGCGCTCATGTTGAAAGCGTGGGCATGGGCGTCGCGCTGCTGGCTCCATTCGCCTCGTTTGATCCCGCTTCCCAGGTGGGGACGATTGGGTTCCTTGGGCGAGGGACGAACGCGATGCCTTTTGGAGAGGTCGTCGGCGCATCGGGCGCTCTGCTGGTGGTCTTGGGCGCCGTATCTCCGTTGATGGTGCGCCTGAGTGTTCCAAAGATCGAAAGGGGATGATCTCGATGATTGACCTTCAAACGCTGACGATCTCTTATGGAAAGAAGGTGCTCGTAGATTCGGTGAACGCTGAGTTTGCCCCGGGTACGGTCTACGGTCTCGTCGCTCCGAACGGGCATGGAAAGACGACGTTGCTGCGTGCGATGGCAGGTTTGCCGGGTCCTCGCGTGGACGGGAGCATCGTTCTGGATGAGGTGCAGGGTACGGGTGCGAGAGAGGTCCGTTCTATGATCTTCTATGCACCTGGTGAGGGGACGCTGCTGTATCCCGGATTGCGTGCGGAAGATCACCTCAAGATGGTTTGCGATATGTGGCCGCATGCTCGAGATATCGAAGAGATAGTGGAACAAACGCAGATAGGCGAGTTCGCGAAGATGAGGATCCGCACTCTGAGCCAGGGCATGAAGCAGCAGCTTACCCTGGCGATTGCGTATGCGACGGGCGCGCGGTACCTTCTATTAGATGAGCCCATGAACGCGCTCGACCCCAGCAGGGTGGACTTGCATTCCGAGATTCTCAGGAAGCTGGCCGATTCTGGTACGTGCATCATCATGTCATCCCACATCTTGGATTCGGTCGATAGGCTGTGCGATGAGATTCTGTTTTTGAAGGATGGGAGGCTCATTAGAAGCATTCCGCAAGATGATGCTGCGTCGAAGTCTCCTGGATCCCATTTCGCAAAGCCTGCCGGACGCGCCGAGGGTGCGCTAAGCACGTATCGGCGACTCTACGAAAAGGGCGGGTAGAAATGCAAGTTAAAAATCTATGTGGCCAATGTGATACCGTTGAACCTGCATATCGATACCGCTCAGCCATTCGCCTCGCCCCCGTCGCACGTATCTTCATCCGGTCTGTTACTTTTAATCTAACAATTCTTTGAGGAACGTAGGTGCTTCTAAATGTACTGTCGACTTCTTCTCAAACTAATCCTAAGAGACAGGGCCGTATGGATTTGTACGCTCGTTCTCGCTGCAGCCTTTTCCGTCCCCATTGCGTTCAATTCACCCATCTACGGGCCCTTCTTTATGAAGCAGGGCATGCAGAGCTTTGTCGACGCATTCAATACGCGCGCACCCCAGGCCAACGGCATAGACCTATCGCCAGAGCAGCAAGTCGACGCGGAGCTTGCAAGATACGCGAACGCCGCCCTTGCCGCTCAAACCGACGCCGCCTTTCTCGATTCTGCCGAGAGCTACTACGCGCTCATGGGCGAAGGCTTCCAATCCGGGTCCATCGTGGGAGACCGAGAGACCAATGACGCAGCGCTCGCATATTGCCGTGCCCTGAGCAGCTCCGGCATCACGGATATCCCGGCCTCCGCAAGCGATCTGCCGTTCCTTTCCTTCCTGCCTTACGCCATTGCCACGGCGCCGTCTTTCCTTCCCTTCATCCCCTTCCTCCTCTCGTCGATACTCGTGCTCGGCGCCACAAGGCCTGCGACCCTGGCGGCGAAGGCGCCCGCGCCCAAATTCCGGCGCCTTATCCAGATCGTGTTCTCGATAATCGTCGCGGGGACCGCGATGCTCCTCGCCGGCCTCGCACCCGGGGGCATTTACGCCTTGGCCCTAAACGGCTTCGGGCAAATTGGGTACCCGATCGCCTTCTTCCATGACGGCGCGCTTACCACCACGACCGCGGGAAACGTCTTCACAACCCTGCTTATCGCGCTTCTTGCGGGCGGAACCTTAATATCCGTTTGCTCCGCCGTCCTATCGACCGCAACGAGGCGCGTCCTCGCAGGCCCCCTTACCTCAGCGCTGCTTGTCGCGGCCCCGGCATTCCCGTTGCTGTCCGATTCGGCACTAGGGCATAATGCCGTGCTCGGGCTCCTGCCGCTGGCCGTGTTCTCGCCTATCGAGGCCACGGGCTACGTAGGATGCTTCCCGACAGAATTCATCGGCTCCGGTTCAGGCAGCGCATCGATGCTTGCCGTGGCCCTGGCATACGTCGCGGTCCTTTTTGCGGTCGGCGCCGTTGCGGCACGTTCGCCCAAACAGGCTGGACCCGCTAAAAAGCACCATGGGCTCGAGCTTCTGGACGCGAGCGTGGGATACGGGAGCACGACGATACTTTCAATCGGATCGCTTCTCCTGAGCCCGGGAACGGCGTCGGGCCTCGTCGCTCCCAACGGCTCGGGGAAAACCACCCTTCTTGAAGCGCTGTCGGGCCAATTTCCCACCCGCATCCGCTCGGGAAGCCTGGCGGCAGACGGAATCCGCCAACGTCGATCAGCCGAATTTGCAGAACTCGTCTACCTGAGCTCTTCGGGCGGCACGGATCTCTACCCCACGCTATCGGCCATCGAGCACCTTGCTTTCGTTAGGGAGGCGTGGAAATCGGCCGCCGACATCGACTCGCTCTGCGACTCCCTCGGAATCTCCCCATATCTCGACAAGCCGACCCGTAAACTCTCGACAGGAATGAAGCAGCAGGTAAAGCTTGCCATGGCGATAGCGACCGATTGCCCGTACCTCATCCTCGATGAACCGCTGAACGGCCTCGATCCGGGAAAGCGGAAAACCTCCTGCGACGCGATGCGCAGCGAGGTGGCGCGGGGACGAAGCGTGCTCATTTCAAGCCATCTGCTCGACGACCTGGCAGACCTCACCAACTCGTTCTACTTCATCGAGGCCGGCACGCTCGTGGAAAAGATCAAGTCGTCCTCGCAGACGCTCAAGCAGGAATACCTCGATACATACGAGCGAGGTGAATGACATGAAACTATTTGAACAGCTGAAGTCCAATGCGTCGTGCATGGCTGTCTACGCCATCCTCGTGGCAACGGCTTTATGCGGAATCGCGGCACCCGTCTATGCGCTCAACGGGGAGAAAGGCGATGTCGAACCCGCGTACATGGCTTCGACGGTTAAGGACCGGTACAAAGCCTTCTCTGGAGACACGTTTTACGTAGCAGAGTACGACACGACCTACCGTCAGCTTCGCTACAACAAGGGCTACGACTATCTAGGCGCAGAGGCAATCAGCTATACGTCGGGTTGGTACCGCTCCAACTATGGACACATAACCCAGTTCAAGTGTAACTACCGTGTGTACAACTAAAGCAACCGGCCGGGACGAGGGGCGACGCAA
>URBS01000056.1 GCA_900546085.1 uncultured Collinsella sp. | reverse complement strand
TTTCCCTACACGACGCTCTTCCGATCTTCGCCCATCGCCACGCTCATCTGCCCATACAGGATATTCGACGCCACCGTAATACCGAGTGCCATGCCGGCGTAGCGCGCCAAACTGCCCAAGCTGCCAGCAAAACCGAGCGCTTCGCGCGGAGCCGAGCCCATGTACAGGGAGTTATTGGGGCTCTGGAAAATCGACGTGCCGCACGACATAAACGCGACACAGCACACGATCACAGGGATGGAGGAGTGCTCGTCGAGCGTACTTACCGCAAAGAGACCGCACACGTACACACCCAGGCCGACCGCCGTGGGACCCTCGCAGCCAACACGGTCCGAAACCGTACCCGAAAGCGGCCCGATAAAGGCATTCACCATCGGCAGCGCCAAAAAGAGCAGTCCGGAAATATCGGAGCTAAAGCCATGGGCATCCTGGAAATAGAACGGCAGCACAAACTCAGATGCACCGATGCCGATAAACACAATAAGCATGCATGCCAAGTTAATCGTAAAAGCCGAACTCGCAAAGCAGCGACGCGCGGCCTCCGCCAGCGACATGGGGCGCTCGCCGGCCTCCGGCTTAACATGCGGCAGTGTGTAAAGCCCCACGATAAACGAGATGACGCCAATGGGCAGGTTGATGAGGAAGATGCTCTCCCAGGGAAAGCTTGCCACCAGCATGCCGCCCAGCACGGGACCACACATCATGCCGAGGGCCACGAAAGTCGCGAGGATACCCATGGCACGACCGCGCTCGCGCGCCGGAAACGACTCGGTGATGATACCCATGTTGTTGGCCATGGCCGCCGCGCAACCGACTCCCTGAACAATACGTGCCAGGATAAGAACCTCGAGCGAGGCCGAAAGGCCGCACAGCAGCGAGCCGACCGTAAAGACGATGACGCCCAGTTGGAATACGCCCACCTTGCCGCGCACGTCGCCCAGACGGCCAAACGGCAGCATAGCCACGCATGTCGCAAGCAGATACACCGAGCTCACCAGCTGGATGCGGTCGAGGCCCACGCCCAGCTCCTTTTGCATCACGGGCAGTGCCACGGTCACGACGGTCGAATCCAGACACGCCATAAACGTCATGATGAGCACGGTAAACAGAATCGCCCATTTGTTCTTGCCATGGGTGTCGCCCTCTAGGGCAATGTGCTCGCGGCGCAGCTGCTCTGCGGTTTTCTCCATATCCATCCTTTCGAGTGGCGCAACACAAAAACGGGGCCCCAATCGCCTGCAAACAGCCGCGATTGGGGTCCCGCCTACGGAATCGGAACGTAAAGGTCGCCGAAGCCCTCTGTCGGCATCGGCGACTTATGCGAACGCTAGCCTAGCACTGCTCGAGAGCCTGCTCAAGGTCGGCAATCAGATCGGCCGTGTCCTCGAGGCCGCACGACAAGCGCACCATGTCGGCCGAGATGCCGCAGGCGATGAGCTCTTCGTCGTTCATCTGGCGGTGCGTGGCGTTAGCAGGATGCAGGCAGCAGGTGCGGGCATCTGCGACATGCGTGGCGATCTGGGCGAGCTTGAGGCTCTTCATAAAGGTCTCGGCCGCCGCGCGACCACCGTTAAAGCCAAAGCTCACGACGCCGCACGTACCGTTGGGCATGTACTTTTGAGCCATGTCATAGTACTTGTCGCCCTCCAGGCCCGGATAGCTCACAAAGCGCACCTTGGGATGGCTCTGCAGGAACTTGGCGACCGCCAGGCCGTTCTCGCAATGACGCGGCATGCGCACATGCAGGCTCTCGAGCGAGCTGTTCAGGAAAAACGCCGCCTGCGGGTTCTGCATGGGGCCAAGATCGCGCATGAGCTGTGCGGTGGCCTTGGTAATGAAGGCGCCCTCGCGGCCAAACTTCTCGGCATAGGTCACGCCGTGATAGCTCTCGTCGGGCGTGGTGAGACCCGGGAACTTGTCCGCATGGGCCATCCAGTCAAACTGGCCGTGGTCGACGATCACGCCGCCCAGGTAGGCCGCGTGGCCATCCATGTACTTGGTGGTGGAGTGCGTAACGATGTCGGCGCCCCACTCAAAGGGACGGCACATCACGGGCGTCGGGAAGGTGTTATCGACCATCAGCGGCACACCGTGGTCATGCGCGGCCTTGGCAAAGCGCTCGATATCGAGCACGGCAAGGGCAGGGTTGGCGATCGTCTCGCCAAAGACGAGCTTGGTGTTGGGCTTAAAGGCGGCCTCGAGCTCCTCATCGGTGCAGTCGGGGGCAACAAAGGTGCAGGTGACGCCCATACGACCCATGGTGTGGGCGAGCAGGTTGTAGGTACCGCCGTAGATGGCAGAGCTTGCGACCACGTGATCGCCGGCACCGGCAACGTTAAAGATCGCGAGGAAGTTCGCAGCCATGCCCGAGCTCGTGAGCATCGCCGCGATACCACCCTCCATCTCGCAGATCTTGGCAGCGACCAGATCGCACGTGGGGTTCTGCAGGCGGCTGTAGAAGTAGCCCGACTCCTCCAGGTCAAACAGCTTGCCCATGTGCTCGGACGTGTCGTACTTCCACGTGGTGGACTGGTAGATGGGCACCTGGCGCGGCTCCGCATCGCCCGGATGATAGCCGCCCTGAACACATGTAGTTCCGATGGTCTGCTCGCTCATATCCAACTCCCTTACTTGGGTTTTGTTTTTATTCGGTTTACGATACCGCTACCCCGCACCCCTCTCAACCCATCCCGCCGATAGGTTATGGGACAAATTAATCAGGTTTATTTGTCCCAAATCTTAAGAAAGTGTTCGATGGCGAAAAACAATGAGATATGCACTGCGGTCTCGATAAGCGAATGCGCCAGCAAGGGTACCATAGGCGGGTACACCGCAATCAAGGAGACACCGATGAAGCAGATTGATACCACTCAGCTCAACACTGCCACCTGCCAGGCTCAGGCTGCCGAATACCACGCCCGCGGCTTTAACTGCGCGCAGGCCGTCGCCTGCACGCTCGCGCCCGCCGTCGGGCTCGACCCCCAGGTCGCCTTTACCCTCACCGAGGGCTTTGGCGCCGGCATGGGCGGCATGACCGAAACTTGCGGTGCCATCTCGGGCGCCGTGGCCATCATGGGCTTTGTAATGAGCGATGGCATGGAAAACCCCAAGACCAAGGGCCAGACCTACAAACTGTCGCGCGAGATTGCCAAGCGCTTTGGCGAGAAGAACACGACGACCGTCTGCGGCACGCTCAAGGGCATCGGATCGGACAAGGGTCCGCTCCGCAGCTGTCCCGGTTGCATCGACGATGCCGTCGAAATCGCCTGTGATGTACTAAAGCAGCTCGCCGAGTAAACGGCAGCGACATAAAACGACGGCCGGTGTGCTTGGGATCCGTCCAAAAGCACGCCGGCCGTCGCCGTTAGAACTCGGCAAATTCGGGAGTGCTGACCTCAATCTCCTCGCGCCCCGCCATAAGCTCGCGCATCTTAGCGCAAAACGACTCCTGCTCCCCCGCCTTAAACACCAAATGAAGTGTCACGGCATCCGCGTACTCGGTATCCGAAACCTTGGCACCGGAATCCTGGGCCAAGCGAAGCACCTGCTCATACTGCGGATAGGCCACATGCACGTCAACAGGCACGACACTCGTCATCTCGACGATCTGCCCGGCCTCCTGAGCCGCGGCCACCGCCGCTTGCGTCGCCGCAGTATAGGCGCGAACCAGGCCGCCCGGCCCCAACAGCGTGCCGCCAAAATAGCGCGTCACTACGCAGCAAACATTTTTGAGCTCCGCACCGCGCAACACCTCGAGCGTCGGCATACCGCTCGTGCGGCTCGGCTCACCATCGTCGCTCTGGCGCTCGCGTCCATCGACCAAAATCCACGCGGGAACATTGTGTCGAGCGTCGTAATGACGTTTGCGAACCATCTCGATAAAGGCATTCGCCTCGTCCTCGGACTCAATATGGACCAGCTGGGCAATAAACCGGCTCTTGCGGTCCACAAACTCGCCCGAAGCCTCAATATTCGATTGCAGAGTAAAATAGCTGTCCAACAAAGCCCCTCAACAAAATAAAGCGCAGCAACAAACAGCCTCAATAATACGATAACCCTAGTAAAAAGAATGGCAACGCCGATGATTCCGTCAACGAAAGCGAGAACCCGTCAGCGCGAGCAAGGTGCCTTGAAAGCCGAGGGCATTGACCTTATGGTCATGCCCGAAGGTTTGAAAGGCAGATTGCCGCGCTGACGGGTTCGCAGCGTCAACAAAGTGCCGAGTGGGCCGATAAGCCGGGTTCTGTCGTGAACGGTCATTTATCTTGTCTGCACGTTACCGTGCAGCTCCACGCACGCTACCCGAACGCGGACCGGGCCGGCCCATAGCGTTCCTATTCGCGCTTGCTCCGGATGGGGCTTGCCAAGCCGCCGTGTTGCCACGACGCTGGTGGTCTCTTACACCACCGTTTCAGCTTTTCCCTTTACGCCTTGCGGCGCAGGTGGGAGTCTTCTTTTCTGCGGCGCTTTCCGTCGGATCACTCCGCCCGGCCGTTAGCCGGCATCCCGCCCTCTGGAGCCCGGACTTTCCTCACGCGTGCTGCAAGCAGCACATCGCGCGACCGTCTGGCCCACTCAGCAGTGAAAGAGTGTAGCACACCGTTGCCGCAGGCAATGGCACAACACAAGCGCTCGACACGATAAACCAAGAACCATGTCATGCAGTACAATAAGGATGTCGATGGGCAACGTCGTCAGTCGAGACGCGACCGCGCTCCGCACCCCTCCGTCTATTCGGTGCGTTCCCGCCTCCTCCCCGAGGCGGGATGTCGGCATTTTTTCATGCACCGACAACCCAATAGCAACGGACAGCCCGGACAGCATCGTGCATCTCAGCAGTAAATGCAAAAAGGACCCGTCCATTGCGGACGGATCCCTTACAACAAGTGATCGTCAAACCGATTTACTCGGCGTCGGTCTCCTCGTCCTTCTTCTCGGAAGGCAGCGGGGTGACCTCGATCTCGACGCCCAGAGTCTCAGCAGCGGACTTCATGGACAGGGAGATACGACGACGGTCGAGGTCGATCTCCATGACCTTGACCTGAACCTTGTCGCCAACGTGGGTGACCTGAGAAGGCTGGTCCACGTGCTTGTTGGCCATCTCGGAGATGTGCACCAGGCCCTCGATGCCCTCGCCCAGGTCGACGAAAGCGCCGAACGGGACAAGCTTGGTCACAGTGCCCTCGACGATAGCGCCGACGGGGTACTTCTTGACCAGTGCGCGCCACGGATCCTCGGTGGTCTGCTTGAGACCCAGGGAGATGCGCTCGCGGTTGAGGTCGACGTCGAGAACCTCGACCTCGACCTCCTGGCCGACCTTGACAACCTCGGAAGGATGGTTGACGTGGTTCCAGGAGAGCTCGGAGATGTGGATGAGGCCGTCGATACCGCCGAGGTCGACGAAGGCGCCGAAGTCGACGATGGAGGAAACGGTGCCCTGGAGACGCATGCCAGACTTGAGCTTGGACAGGATCTCGGAGCGCTCGGCCTTACGGGACTCCTCGAGCACGACGCGACGGGAGAGGACAACGTTGTTGCGGTTGCGGTCCATCTCGATGACGCGGGCCTCGATGCGGGTGCCCATGTAGGAGGTGAGGTCCTTGACGCGACGGAGGTCGACGAGGGAAGCGGGCAGGAAGCCACGCAGGCCGATGTCGAGGATCAGGCCGCCCTTGACAACCTCGATAACCTCGCCCTCGACATTCTCGCCGGAGTTGAACTTCTCCTCGATGCGGTTCCAAGCACGCTCGTACTCGGCACGCTTCTTGGACAGGACCAGACGACCGTCCTTGTCCTCCTTCTGGAGAACCAGAGCCTCGATGGGATCACCGAGTGCAACGATGTCTGCAGGGTTAGCGTCCTTGCGGATGGACAGCTCGCGGACCGGGATAACGCCCTCGGACTTGAATCCGATGTCAACGAGCACCTCGTCATGCTCGATCTTAACGACAGTGCCGTTAACGAGATCGCCCTCATCAAAGTCGGTAATCGTACCGTCGATGAGGTTGTTCATCTCCTCCTCGTTGACATCGTCAAGAGAGAAAATGGACGAGTTCTGAATCTCACTCAAAGGTGGACCCCTTTCGAACTACGGGGCCCCGATTGCTAGGACCTACAGAAGGGTGCGACAAGCACACAACGTTTAGGAACACTCGGGAGCCGACAGATACTAATGTGACGCTTATGCAATCACGTTCGTATAGGTTACGGGGAAATGAGTTCGATTTCAAGCGTGAACTGCGATTTTTTACTCGTGTGGAGACTTTTTCGTAATCTTATGAACACACGTCTCCGCAACTTGACGATAACCAGCCAGGCATTCGGCTTTGGGGTAAAGTATCCGGAGCCAACGATTCTAGATCGATTTTTCGAGAAAGGTGCCCGCGTGCTCAAAGCAGTCGTTTTCGATATGGACGAAACGCTTCTTAGCATCAACCTCAACGCGTTCATCCTTCGCTATTTTAAGGATGTCTCTTCGATGCTCGCGGATATCGGGCGCCGCAGCCGCGGTGGCACGATGGCACGCCTCGGCACTATCCTGGTCGACCTCAACGCCAATCGCCGCAGCAGCACGGACAATCGCACCAATCTTGAGTTTTACCAAGAAGAGGTCGAGCGCCGATGCGGCATTTGCATCTCGGACCCACTTATCTACGAGGCGTTTACCTACTACGACCGCGAAGTTCTTCCGTACAAGAATGACGAACTCATCAACGCCCATGCCATGCCGGGCGCACACGCCGCGCTTCAGGCCGTACAGGACGCAGGGCTGCGCTGCGCGCTCTTTACCAACCCCAGCTTTCCGCAGGGGGCCATCGAGTGCCGCATGGGTTGGGGCGACCTGGCCGACGCCCCCTTTGAGCTCGTCACGCACATGGGAAACGCCACCCGCTGCAAGCCTGATGCCACCTACTATCTAGAGCAGCTTAAGGTGATGGGGCTCGAACCGCACGAGGTCCTTATGGTAGGCAACGACCCCAAGCGCGACTTCCCCAGTCCCGCCTGCGGTATCCAAACTGCCTATGTTGGCCAGGGAAAACCGGGACGCGCCACCTGGCACGGAACCATGGAAGACTTCGCCCGCGAATTTAACGCCGTAATCGAGGCCTTCTACGAACATCAAGTAGCCGACGAACTAAGCTAGTCCACAAATCTGGAATGAGACAAAAGGTCAGGTACGTTTGCCGCATGCTTCCTTACGTAGGCAGCGACTTGAGGACAAGATGCGATGCCCCGGCGTCCTAGGCCGTAATCATCTTGACGCGCTCGCCGATTTTGGCGTCGCGCTTGTCGGAGATAACAGTAAAGCCCTCCAGGTCGCACACCTTTACATTTGAAAACACATGGAACTTGGAGCTGTCGGCGAGTACATAACTCGCTTGGGAATTCCGCATCACAATGCGCTTTTTGATAGCCTCGGGATAACCCGGCGTCATGATGCCACGATCCTCGTCCACCGCGTTGACGCCTATAAACGCCCGGTCAAAGTACAGCTCACGCAACGCGTTCTCCACCATTGGCCCGGTCAGCGAGCAGGTAACGGGATTAAAGTCGCCGCCAATCACCACCACCTTAGCAGCAAGCTCGCCCGTAAACCTACATGCGTAGCCGTTGGTGGTGTAGATAGTCACTGGTTTGTCGACGAGCAGACTCAGGAGCGCCGTCGCGGTGGTACCGGAGTCGACATAGACCGTCTCACCGTCCTCGACCTCCGCTGCCGCACGACGCGCAATCAGGTCCTTCTCACTACTCCGCTGCGCGCCCTTTTCAAAGACACTCACCTCGCGAGCCGCAGAATGCAGTTTGACCGCACCGCCGGTCAGATACTCGATGCTCCCCCGCTTCTCGAGCTCCTTGAGGTCGCGGCGCAGCGTAGACATCGACACATCGGGCATAAAGGCCGCGAGCTCATCTATCTTGAGCAGGTCAGCCTCCTTTAGCTTATTAAGAATCAGTTCATGGCGCTCATACGGAATCATCGGCGTTCCTTCCTTTTCATCTATTTTCAAAGTTTAACCTAATCAAGCCAATCAAAAGCAAAAAGGGCCGCTGCGATATAAGCAGCGACCCCTTATTAGATGGAAGTCGGTCTTAGCCTTGGGCTCATGACTCGTAGCCCCAAAGCAAGACTAGGCGAGCTGATCGTCCTTGTCGGTGAAGATGTAGCCGAGTACGCCGGCGACAACAGCCGAGATAACCATGCCGATCATGGCGAAAGCGAAGTTCATCGGATCGGAGGAGACGAAGGCCGGGAACGTAGTGACGGAGCCAAAGACAAAGGCCGTGGTGACGACCTTGAAAAGGCCGAGGAACGCGCCGCCGCAGGCACCGCCGATGATCTGAGCCAGGAAGAGCTTCTTGTTCTTGACAAGCATGCCGAAGAGCGTGGGCTCGATGATGGCAGAGAGGCAGATGGTCACGGCACCGGTCATGGCAAAGCTCTTGAGCTTCTGATCACGGGCCTTGAGGAAGACGCCGAGGGCGCAGCCGATAACAGCGAAGTTGCAGGCAAAGGTGGCCGGGCAAATGTAGTCGAAGCCATTGGAGGCGATGTTGTTAATCATGATGGGATTAACTGCCCAGTGGATACCCATCGAGACGAGCACGGACCAGCCGCCGCCCACCAGGATGCCAGCAAGCACGTTGGAGCGGGCGATGAGCCAGTTGACCACGAAGGCGATGCCCTCGCCGGCATAGACGCCCAAGGGGCCGATCACGAGCATGGTGGCGGGAACCATGATAATCAGCGAGACCGCGGGAAGCACGACGAGCTTAAGGGTCTCGGGCACATGCTCATCCAGGAACTTATAGAGGAACGAGTAAACCCAGATGGCGATGATGGCCGGGATAACGGTGGAGTTGTAGCTCATAAGCACCACGGGGATGCCGAAGAACTCGCTCATGGCGCCGTTGCCCGCGTCGCCCATCAAGCCGATAAAGTCGGGATAGAGCAGACAGGCGCAGATCAGGGCCGACAGATACGGGCTCGCACCGAAGCGTTTGCCCGAGGAGAAGCCCAGAAGCACCGGCAGGAAGTAGAACACGCTCATCGAGAGGGTGTAAAGAATGGTGTAGGTGCCCGTACCCTCGGTGATAAGGCCGAGCTGAACCGCAAGGATCAGCAGGCCGCGGAGGATACCGGAGCCGGCCATGGCGGGCAGCAGCGGAGCAAAGACGCCCGAGATGGCGGAGAAGATCCTGGAGACGATGCCCTCATCGGAGGAGGCGCTCGTGGAGACCTCGGCGCCCGAGCCCTTGACAAGCGGCTCGAACTTCTCATAGAGCTTGGGTACCTCGGTGCCAATCAGCACTTGGTACTGGCCGGCTGAGTTGACGGTGTTGACCACGCCGTCGACCTCCTTGACGGCCGCGTCGTCACACTTGGAATCGTCACGTAGGTTCAGGCGAAGACGAGTGGCGCAGTGCGTCATGCCCGAGATGTTCTCGGGGCCGCCCACGGCGGCAAGAATGCCCTCGGCAGTAGCTTCCCAATCACGTTTCATAGAATGATTACCTCCCCATAGCGCAGAAGAGCTCGCGCACGAGCGCGGCCGCTGCAAGTGCATCGTTTGCATCAATCACGGACTGTATCTTTTCCTGGCCCACACTTTCCAAGGAGTCATTCATTAGCTTCATCATAGCGAGGTTATGAGCGCACTCCCCTTCCGCATCCTCGATAATTGGGAACGTATCGAAGTAGATAGCGTGGTCAAAGGCGTATTTCTTGAGATAGAAGAGCATTTCGAGCGTCTTGACAGGCGTAGCCATGCCGATCATGAGTCCGTCGTCCATCACGCCGTAGCCATCGTTGAGGTGAATGCCGTAGAGCTTGCCGGCACGACCGAAGATATCGGTAGCCATCGCGGGGTTCTCGTGCTTCATGAGCATGTGACAGTAATCGAGCGTAACGCCAAGATTCTCGCGGTCCACCGCGTTGAGGATCATGCCGGTGAGGCCCATCGTATCGATATAGGCGTAGCTGCGCTCCTCATAGGGTTTGTACTCGATGGAGATATGCAGGTCGGGCGCATAGTCGCAAACCGCCTGGAACGCCTTAACGAGGTTGTCAAACACGCGGGTGTAGTCGATCTGGAAACTGTAGTCAAAGCCATCATGACCGAGCCAGATCGTCACGGTATCGCCGCCGCAGGTGCGACAGTAGTCACAGGCCTCATAGCAGAGCTTAAGTGCCTCCCCAGCGAGCGTAGGATCCTGATTGCCCAGGTCGCCATTGATAAAGTCGCTGCGAAAGCGAAGAGCAGTGCCGTTGAGCTTGAGGGCATGAGCGTCGAGCTTGTCCTTCATCTCCTCGGCGGGGATGCCCACCACGTGCTCAGGGTAATTAAGGTCCACATGGGTGAGGCCGACGTGCTGGAACTGGTCGAAGACGCGGTCGATGTTCTTCTCACCGGTTCGGTAGTAGGAGTTGATGCGGGTTGCGAATTTCATCGCTGAGCTGCCTTTCCTGCAAGGAAACGTTCAAACGGAAAGCCCCGACCGTTGCGCGCGTTTGGGCAGGTGCCCCTTCCGTAACTACAGTCTATTGCAAGTAATTCTCATTCGCAATCATGATTTCTCATGTATATTCATAGATTTTCAAAGTAAATAAACAGGAAACCAGCTTTTACCTGCACTTTTAGTTGATGCAAGTATTTGACACTACTTGAAACATAATGACTATTACTGATTCTAACTACCGTTTACCGCCAAATATAAACCGTTTACCGGTAAAGAAAAGCACCTGCCCACTATGCAGACAGGTGCTTTACAGCCACAAGAACGGCGGTTACAACAGCAAGATGCAGTGACCCAGAGCCCCTAGCAGTCGACGACGGTTTTGCCAATCATGATGTTGAGGATCTCGACGTCGGTATCCTTCATGCCTACACGGCCCACATAGCCCATGCTGGCGATCGTCTCCTCCACCGTATCCTGGATCAGGCCCTCGCCGGCGCGGAAACCGCGACCCTGCATGGCCATATCGTGACCCAGAATCGCCGCATCAACGGCAGCGGAAATCTTGGCGGCGCAGCTCGCCTTGGCTCCATCGCACACGATGCCGCCAACGTTACCGAGCGTATTGGAGACCGTCGCACCGATTTGCTCGCGCGTGCCACCGCACAGCCAGGTAATCGCAGCGCCGGCGCCGCACGCGGCGCAAATAGCACCGCAAAACGCCGAGAGCGCACCGATATAGCTCTTGATATGCACGGCAATGAGATCGGACAGCATCACGGCGCGCACCAGGCGGTCGTGGTCGCAGCGCAGGTACTCGGCATACTCCATAACGGGCAGTGCGCAGGTAATGCCCTGATTGCCAGAGCCGCACACAATGGCGACCGGCAGCGCGCAGCCGTTCATGCGGGCGTCGGACCCGGCGGCGGCACGGGCACGGGCACGGCAGGCAACGTCATCGGCACGAGCACCTAGCAGCGTACGGCCAACCTCGGCACCCCAAGCGTGCGCCAGACCCTCGGCGCTGATCGCGCCGTTCAGCTCGATCTGACGCTCAACGGCAGCGCGAGCGCCCTCAATGTCGCCGTCCTCGATAAAGTCGACAATGGACTCAATCGACATGGGCGTGTCGGCATTATCTGCTGCCCGCTCGGCCACCACGCGCTCGGCGCAGGCGGCACACTCCCCCGCCGACTTGCCGCACACCGGAATACCGTCGAGCGTATGGCACGTGACATTGGTGTGGTGGTCGGTAATCTCGACGACCGCGGTATGGCCCCCGGCCGTGGCAGTCACCTTGATGTAGAGGTTGGGCACACCCTCGACAAGCGATACACCGCAGTAACCGGCATCGGCGAGGAGCTCGGCCACGCGAGCACGATCTTCGTCGTTAACGCTCTCGAGCACCTCGAGCGCGCTCTTGGCGTCACCGCCCACGGCACCCAGCACGGCTGCCGCTTCAATACCGTGCATACCGCCCGAGTTGGGCACGGTCACGCTCTTAACGTTCTTGATGATGTTGCCCGAGCAGGCAACGTCCATATGATCGGGTTCGCAACCGAGCGTCTGGCTCGCCAGCGCCGCTGCATAGGCAACGGCAATAGGCTCGGTGCAGCCGAGCGCACAGACAAGCTCGCGGTTCAAAACATCGCAAAACGCGGCATCACGAAGGGAATCGGTAGGCATAGGTATCTCCTGCTTGCATAACGGGCTGGACTCTCGAAAATAATTAGCTCTTTTATTTGATAACAATGCATCAAAAACCGCAACCATAGTTCCGGCAGACGGCGCTCGAGCGCAAACTGACGGCATTCATTCATGAGAAGCCGGTCTTGTTGCCTGCTAAAGCGTTTGACCAAAAAACGCTCGAGCGTTTACGCAAAAGACGCGCTATCATGCAGACGAACGCGGTAAACACCTTTAGCATTTGCGCCGCACAGACCAGAGAGGAACCATCCATGAAGATCGGTATCGGTAACGACCACGCCGCCGTCGAGCTCAAGAACATCATTTCCGAGCACCTGAAGGAGCGCGGCTGCGAGGTCGTGAACTTTGGCACCGACACCTCCGAGAGCTTTGACTACCCCATCGCCGGCTACAAGGTGGGTAAGGCCGTTGCCAACGGCGACGTCGACCTGGGCATCCTGATCTGCGGCACCGGCGTCGGGATCAGCCTGGCTGCCAACAAGGTCGAGGGCGTACGCGCCGTCGTGTGCTCCGAGCCCTTCAGTGCCAAGCTCTCGCGCATGCACAACAACACCAACGTGCTCGCCTTTGGCGCCCGCGTCGTGGGCTCCGAGCTCGCCAAGATGATCGTCGACGAGTGGCTCGACGCCGAGTTTGAGGGCGGCCGTCACGAGCGTCGCGTTAACCTCCTCAACGAGATCGACCACACGCGCGGCCTTAAGATCGTCGACGAGGCCTAAAGATTCACAAAGCCATACGCTAACGCCAGCCCCCGCCCGAGATCGGAAGAGCGTCGTGTAGGGAAAGAGTGTAGATCTCGGTGGTCGCC
>URBS01000055.1 GCA_900546085.1 uncultured Collinsella sp. | reverse complement strand
AGGTCAGCGCCCTTTCGTTTCACGTCACCTTGTCTCAAATGCGACCCGCTCGCTGACGTCGCCAATACATCGGCGTTGCCTTGGCCGTCAATAGTCATTGGGGACGTTCTTAAACGACTACCCAACGGCTATTGAGCACATGGCTCGCATGGCAGCCGTCTCTTTTATGTTTCCTTTAGCCGTTGCTGCCTAGGATGGGGGTTAGTCGGTAGGAAGGGAGCGTCTATATGGACGACGCGAGCGAGCGTGCAATCGAAGAGGACATGCTCGATCAGTTCAATTACTTTGACGATGAGGATGAGGAGCTAATCGATCGTCGCGAGCCGGCATCGCTTGACTCATTTGATCTGGTCGATGAAGAGACTGATGAGGTTGAGGACGAATCAACGGAGTCCCCACAGTCTTCGCGCCTTGACTCGCTGCTTTCGAGAGCCCCCATGCACCACGGTGTTCGTGCCGGCGCACTCCATATGAAAACTGACTGGCACCAGATCGTGACGGCAGGCGATGAGCTTGCCGTCGATGCGCCGCTCACCGATAAGTCATCCATCATTTGCCGCACCGGTATGCTTATGCTCGCGAGCGGAACGGGTGCCTGGCGTGTACGCGATACCATGAATCGCGTCGCCGCCGTACTCGGTGTCACCGTCCACGTTGACTTAAGTCTTCTGTCGTTTGAGTGCACCTGCATCGAAGATGGCCACTGCTTTAACGAGGTTGTCAGCCTGCCCACAACGGGAGTCAATACCCATCGCATTTGGATGATGGAGAGCTTCCTAAAGGAAATCGAGACGTATGGGCGCCGGTTTACCGTGCACGAATACCACGAGATGCTCAAGACCGTTGAGAGTTCAAAACCCGATTACTCTCCCTGGCAACAGGGCCTTGCGGCAGCTTGTGCTTGCGGCGCCTTCGTCTTTTTGCTCGGCGGCGGCCCTATCGAGATGGCCTGCGCATTCGTAGGCGCTGGTGTTGGCAACTTTGCTCGCTCTCATATTCTCAAGCAGGGTCTTGGCCAGTTTAGCGCGCTGACGATTGGCGTTGCGCTCGCTTGCGTTTCGTATCTGCTGGCATTGCTCGGCCTTGGCCAGGTCGTACCGGGGGCAATGTCGCACCAAGAAGGCTATATCGGCGCCATGCTCTTTGTGATTCCCGGCTTTCCCCTCATTACGGCAGGCCTCGACATCGCTAAGCTCGATATGCGAAGCGGCATTGAGCGTCTTTCGTATGCCGTGTCGATTATTGTGATGGCGACCCTTGTGGGCTGGATGGTTGCCGAGTGTGTGGGGCTGGCACCGGATGATTTTGCCCCGCTCGGCCTTTCGCCGCTTGCCCTTACGCTCCTGCGCGTGGTGATGAGCTTCGTTGGCGTATTCGGCTTCTCGGTGATGTTCAACAGCCCGGTAAAGATGGCCGCGGCAGCTGGGCTGATCGGCGCCGTGTCCAATACCTTGCGCCTTACGCTCGTCGATGCGCCGACGCTGTTTCCCTTTCTGGGCCTGAGCGTAGGTATGCCTCCCGAGGCGGCAGCGTTTATCGGCGCGCTGGTATCGGGGCTGCTCGCGAGCTTAGCCGAAATCAAGCTCACCTACCCACGTATCGCCCTCACGGTGCCATCGATTGTCATTATGGTGCCGGGCTTGTATCTGTATCGCTCGATGTATTACATGTGCACATTCGACACGGTCAATATGCTCGGCTGGTTTGTGCGTGCAGTGCTCATCGTGGCGTTTTTGCCCGTTGGCCTGGGTGTGGCGCGTACACTCACCGACCCTCGCTGGCGCCACACCAGCTAATTGGTGCAAGGGGGGCAGGTTGCTTTGCACCAAATGAGTTGCGGTGAAATAGGGACTGAATTGCCGCTTAAAGGGCCAAAACAGTCCGTATTCCACCGCAACTTAGGGGGTCGGGGGATTATTGGTGCCCTGCATCTTCATAAACTCAACGCTTACGAAGCGCATGCGTTTCGTGCTAGGCTGGTTTCACCACATAAGTAGTCGCAGACGCACGTACCACGGGCGGGCGAGATGAAGTCCCAACAGCTCCATCTCGCCCGCCCTTTTTTGTTGCGTGGTGCCGCGGCACAATACAGAGAGGAATCTGCCCTTTATGCCTATCAACAAACGAGAGAGCCTGCTGTTCACCTTTATCATGTGCTTTTGTATGGTGCTCTGGATGAGCATCTACAACGTTGCCCTGCAGCATGGGGCCATCAACGGCGAGGTTGTTGCCGCCGCATGGCTCGGCTTCCCCGTTGCCTACGTTTTTGCCATGTGCTGCGACTGGTTCGTCGCCAGCCCCCTTGCCAAGGGTTTCGCCTTTAAATTCCTGGTCACGCCGGGCAAGAGCTCTCCTCTTGCCATGACGCTCGCCGTCAGCTCCTGCATGGTCGTTCCCATGGTCATCATCATGTCGCTCTACGGTGCGTGCGAGGGCCTGTTCCACATGCCCGGCGGCCCGCTCGCAAACCTGCAAGCGCTGCCGATGATGTGGCTCGTCAACATTCCGCGCAACTTTATCATGGCCCTGCCCTGGAACCTGCTGGTGGCTGGTCCGGTTGCTCGCTTTGTCTTCCGCCGCGCCTTCCCCATGGGAACCGTCTTTGAAGAGCGGCATATGGAGCTCGTGCACATGCCTGGCGCTCCCGTTGCCGATGCCGTCAATGACGTTGCCGAGAGCATGGACGCCGAGCCCGCCTGCTAGACAGCAGCTCAAAACCAAACCGCCAAACGGACCCGAGCGATTCCTTTTTTGTAGACGTTGTCGCGTGGCTCCGTGCGGAAAAGGTCCCAACGGTTAACATATACTCCATATGGGTAAAGAGACCAAAGCGCTGCCGCGGGGCGGCGCTTTGCGTTTGAAAAAAACTAGCTCGTCTAAGAGGAACTAGCATGTTAGACCGTTTTACCGATCGCGCGCGCAAGGTCATGTCCATGGCCAAGCAAGAAGCGCTCGATCTTCACTCAAATAAGGTGGGTACCGAGCACCTGCTGCTCGCACTCGCCAAGGAGGACGAGGGCATTGCCGCCGAGGCACTGCGTTCGCTCGATATCTCCTACGACGACATCATGGATACTCTTAAAGAGGTCCAGACCACGGTTCCCGAGCCCAGTGAGGAGACCGAGGCGGCCAAGCTCGCCTTTACGCCGCTCGTCATTAGCGTGATGGAGCGTTCATTCCGCGTGGCGCGTGAGAATAACCAGACCTACGTGTCGACCGAGCACTTGCTGATCGGCATCGTCGAAGAGGGCAACGGCATGGCCATGGACATCCTCATGCGCCTGGGCGTGTCGTCCGCCTCCATCAAAAAGGCTATCGAGAAACTCACCGCCAAGGACCAGGATAAGAAGCGTCCGCTCGCTGGCGCCGGTGCTGGTCGTCCCGGTGCGGGCTTGCCGTTCTTTAGCGGCTCGGATGCCTCTCAGCAAAAGGGGAGTGGCACCGACACGCTCAAGCAGTTCGCCACCAACCTCACGCAGAAGGCGTGTGACGGCGAGCTCGACCCTGTAATTGGTCGCGAAAAGGAAGTCCAGCGCATGATGGAGATCCTTTCGCGCCGCACCAAGAACAATCCGCTTATCCTGGGCGATCCCGGCGTGGGCAAGACGGCTATCGTCGAGGGCCTGGCGCAGCAGATTGCTGCTGGCAACGTGCCCGAGAACCTCATGAACCAGAATATCTGGACGCTCGACCTGCCGGGTCTTGTCGCGGGCGCCAAGTATCGCGGTGAGTTTGAGGAGCGCCTCAAGAACGTGATCCAAGAGGCCACCGAGGCCGACGACGTCATCTTGTTTATCGATGAGATGCACACCATCATCGGTGCCGGTTCTGCCGAGGGCTCCATCGACGCGAGCTCCATGCTCAAGCCCGTGCTCGCGCGCGGTGCCTTCCAGATTATCGGCGCCACCACGGCCGAGGAATTCCGCAAGTACCTCACCAAGGACCCGGCCTTCGAGCGTCGCTTCCAGACCATCGATGTCGAGGAGCCGAGCGTCGAGGACACGGTCAAGATCCTGACCGCGCTCAAGCCGCGCTACGAGGAGCACCACCATGTGCGCTATACGCAGGGTGCTATCGAGGCCGCCGCGAACCTTTCCAACCGCTACATTCAGGATCGCTTCCTGCCCGATAAGGCCATCGACCTCATTGACGAGGCCGGTGCCCGCGCCCGCATCGCCGCCAACCGCGCGCCCGAGCCGGTGCGCGAGGCCGAGCATCGCATAGAGGAGCTCAAGGCCGCCGCGCAGGAGGCCACCGAGAGCGACGACATGAACAAGGCCGCCGAGATCACCGAGCAGCAGAAGGCTGCCGAGATTGAACTCGCCGAGGCCAAGGCTGCCTGGACCGCCGAGCTCGACGCCAGCCCGCTCACCATCGACGTGAGTCAGATTGCCGACATCGTGTCCGTGACCTCTGGCGTGCCGGTTTCCTCGCTCACCGAGAGCGAGAGCCGTCGCCTGCTGCAGACCGAAAGCGTGCTCAAGACCCGCATTATCGGCCAGGACGAGGCCGTCGAGGCCGTCGCCAAGGCCGTGCGCCGCAGCCGCTCGCCGCTCAAGGACCCGCGTCGTCCCGGCGGCAGCTTTATCTTCCTGGGTCCCACCGGCACGGGCAAGACCGAGCTCGCCAAGACGCTCGCCGAGTATCTCTTTGGCAGCAAAGACGCGCTCATCAGCTTCGACATGTCCGAGTTCGGTAGCGAGTTCGAGGTCTCCAAGCTCATCGGTAGCCCTCCGGGCTACGTCGGTCACGACGAGGGCGGCCAGCTCACCAAGGCCGTTCGTCGCCACCCGTACTCGGTCGTGCTGTTCGACGAGATCGAGAAGGCGCACCCCGATATCTTCAACATCTTGCTGCAGGTGCTGGAGGAGGGCCGCCTGACCGATAGCCAGGGCAAGACGGTCGACTTCCGCAACACCGTGATCATCATGACGTCCAATGTGGGCGCCCGCGAGATTGCGCAGGATGCGAGCGTGGGCTTTGGCACCACCGGCGAGCAGGGTCTCACGTCGAGTGAGATCCGTGGTCGCGCGATGGGCGAGCTCAAGCGCCTGTTCCGCCCCGAGCTGCTCAACCGTATCGACGACATCGTGGTGTTCCAGAAGCTCTCGGGCGAGAATCTCACCAAGATCGCGCACCTGCTGGTGGACGACCTGCGCCAGCGTCTGATTGCCAACGGCATGAACATCAAGCTCACCGATGCGGCCTATGACAAGATCGTGGCCGAGGGCACCGACCTCACCAACGGTGCGCGTCCGCTGCGCCGTGCTATTCAAAAGCTCATCGAGGACCCGCTGTCCGAGGAGCTGCTGGCCGGCGAGTGGGGCGAGGGCGATACCGTCCTGTGCGACGTGGCCGATGGCAAGTTTGTCTTTAGCCACGGCACGGGCGAGATCCCGGCACCGCGTCCGGCGGGCACGCTCGGTGGTGATACCGCCCCGGCGGCACCGCGCACTGGCAACGCCGCGCCCGTGAGCGGCGGCGTGACCTCGGGCCCCGGCGGCATGATGCAAGCCGGTTCCGGCGCGCTGTAAGGCGTGGCGACAATTTGATACGCGCAATCGAGGCGCTCCGGAAAGGGCGCCTCGATTTGTAGAGCTGCGGAAGTTGTGACCGTTACGCTATACGGTCCACCGTTAGCCGATGATGCGAGGGCGCTCGGCGTTTTCGACTGGTTTATGCACGCAAAGTCTGGGAATATACAAGGCGCATGTCTTACTGTCTAACCAGTTGCGCCAAGGAGGCACCATGGATTACAAGATCACCGGCTACGAGCCCGCCCAGCTGTTCCATTTCTTTGAGGAGGTCAGCGCGATCCCCCGTGGGTCTGGCAACGAGAAGGGCATCAGCGATTTCCTGGTTGCGTTTGCCAAGGAGCGCGGCCTCGATGTGTACCAGGACGAGGTCTACAACGTCATCATTCGCAAGCCCGCTTCTGCCGGCGCCGAGAATGCCCCGACTGTGATGCTGCAGGGCCACATCGATATGGTGTGCGACAAGTTGGGCTCTGTTGAGCACGACTTTACGACCGACGGTATCGACCTGGTCGTGAAGGACGGCGTCCTCACCGCTAACGGCACCACCCTGGGCGCCGACAACGGTATTGCTGTCGCTCTGATGCTTACTGTGCTCAACGACGATTCGATTGCTCACCCCGCCCTCGAGTGCGTATTCACCACCGATGAGGAGACTGGCCTGGTCGGCGCCGAGACGCTCGACAAGTCCCAGATTAGCGCCCGCACCATGATTAACCTTGACTCCGAGGAAGAGGGCGTTGCCACCGTCAGCTGCGCTGGCGGCGTCGTTGTTACCTACACCTGCCCCATCGTGCGCGAGCACAAGACCGGCAGCACCCTCACGCTCGACATCTCCGGCCTACTGGGTGGTCATTCCGGCAACGATATCAACCTGGAGCGCGGCAACGGCAACCTCATCATGGCCCGCATCATCGACCGCCTGATGGTCGCCGGCGAGCCCGCCATCGTTAGCTTTAACGGCGGCACTAAGGACAACGCCATCAACCGTGAGTGCAAGGCCGAGCTGGTTTACGCCGACCACGCTGCCGCCGAGGCCGCGGCCCAGATCGCAAAGGACATCATCGCCGACGTCACTGCCGAGCTCGAGGTCTTCGACCCCGGCTTTACCTGCACCGTCGAGATTGCCGACGACGCCGAGGTCGAGGCCATGGATCAGAAGTCCGCGCTTGCCCTCATCCGCGCCCTGCGTCTTGCCCCTAACGGCGTGATTCGCCGCAACGTCGCCACTGACGGCTCCGTCGAGGTTTCCTCCAACATCGGCGTGGTCGCCACTTCCGACGACCAGGTCAAGATCATGCTGTCCCCGCGCTCCTCGATCACCTCGCTGCAGAACGAGTTCAAGGACCGCCTGCAGACGCTGGCCGATGTCTTGGGCTTCGACGCCAAGTTCGAGTTCGAGTATCCCGGCTGGAGCTATGCCGAGCATTCGCCGGTCCGCGACGTTTTTGTCGAGAGCTATCGCGAGCTCTTTGGCTCCGAGCTGCGCATCGAGTCCATTCACGCCGGCCTTGAGTGCGGCCTGTTTGCTGAGGCCCTGCACGGCCTGGACGCCATCGCCGTGGGCCCGACGCTCTCCGATGTCCACACCCCGGACGAGAGCATGGAGCTCGCTTCTGCCGAACGCTTCTACGAGCTGCTCATCGACGTCCTCAAGCGCCTCGCTGCGTAAAGGTCGCGCTAGCAGCAGTTCGAGCCACGTGCTAGCGGATTGCAAATGACATTACGAGAGGGGGCATCCGAACTTTTGCGACGGGTGCCCCCCTCTTCTTTTAAGAAATGTGGATTGATTGGCGCCTAGCCCATATCCGCCTTGATGAGGTCGAGGGTGCGCTGGCAGTTTTCGCGGACGGGGCCGAGCATGTGCTCGCGCAGGTCCGCCATGCCGGGCAGGTCGGCGTATTCGTCCATGATCTCTTCCATGCAAATGGGCACCTCGTAGGCGAGGTCCATCATGGTCGCAAAGCAAAACTTCTCGGATAGCCCGGCATCGGTGAGCGCCGCCTCCAGCGCGGGGTCGCCCATACCGTGGTATCGGCGGATAGCGCCTGGACCGATGCGCCCCACTCGATTTTCGCCGCCAACGCTCATGGCAAGGCGCGCCCGGCGGCGCATACGCTCGTACGCCAAGCCCGATGCGACATCGTACATGGGTGCGAGCGCTGCGTTTGTGCCTTTGCCTAGGATGAGCGAGTAGTTTTTAGCGTGTGCGTCAGGCGCTCCGATAATGGCGTTATAGAACAACATATAGGTAAAAAGCACAAGATTCATGTGGTGGGGGACTGTGTTAATCAGTCGTTCTTGGATGTCTCGCGTGGTTGGTCCTCCGTCGGCGGTGTATTTCTGGCTTGGCAATACACCGAGCGCCTGGCAAAAGTCCTCCTGATGCAGCCTTTCGATATTTCCGCTGCTATTGCCCATTCTGTCGTACCGTTCAACGACGAGCGCGGCTTCGTCTTCAAATGTGCAATAGGAGACGTTGGCAGTTGGAATGCCAACACGCCGAGCCGTTTTCATGCAGACGAATTCGTTTAAGGCCTGATGTTTGAACCCAACGACACCATTTTTGAAGATATGGGTAGTGGGGGATGACCCTAGACATTCGCACCATTGGCCATCATGCCAAGCTAGTGCAAATTTGCCTTGGTTGCCGCCCAGGGACCAGCTTTCGTTGGAGCCCATCCATGTCTCTCTTTCGTCATCGCGAATTGCTTTGAGCTTGTGAGCGATTTGAGAATTGGTAAGCGGGCGGTATGTCGAGACCCTGCCGCGGGCGGCGCCTAATTGATCGGTTCGACAAAACTGAACGGCCCCTGCGCAGTCAAGACCGATATGGCACAAGAGGGCGACGGGGTTGTTGGATGCAACGTCATGCTCGGCGGCAATAGCGCGGCGCTGCTCTTGGCTGTCGGGCAAAAGGCCAAATAGGAACGGGCGGACGATGTTATGGCCATACGTGCGATTGGAAAGCGGCATTGTAAGCGATAGTGGTGCTCCGCGATAGGTTGGGGCGTATACAAAGCTGCAGAGTCCATGCTCGTCTTGCCGGAGAGTGCCTGCGATTTCGCCACAAATGAGGGTCGCAAGCTCCATCTCTGCCATTTATTTCACAACCTTACAGCCAAAGGAGAGGTCTGAAGTGTCGGAAAGGCCTTGCTCGGCTGCGATTTGGGCCAGCAAGGCACCATAGGAAGATGGCGATCCCTGTCGAGCGGGTCGTCTGCCTACGCTTGGCTTTGGCAGGGCATTCGAGTTCGCGATAGGGAGGTCCGCTTTCGTCGTCGGATGTTCGGAGGGCGATGCGATGGAGTCGTTATCGCTTTGCGCAAAGAGACCTATGCCGAGTGCGTTAAAGACGGACAGCAACTTGTCGAGTCGAATGCCGGTGGCGTCTCCTAGCTCGAGCGATGCGAGCAGGCGCTCGGAAACACTGGCCGTTTTGGCGAGGGCGGCACGGGTGAGACCCTGAGCCTCGCGTGCCTGGCGCACGTAGATGCCAGCTTGGCGCGGTGTGGTGATGGGAAGGGTATTCACGGCGATCTCCTAACGTGCAGACTTTTGCATATCAGTATGACATGCAAAAGTCTGCACGAAAAGGCCTCATGCAAAGTTTTGCATGAGGCCTTGTACTGGCGTTGAGTTTTGAGCGATTGTGTTTGGCGTTACAGCGCCAAAATCCCCAGATGCTCAAGCAAGATCTTAAGTCCGATGAGGATGAGCACGACGCCACCCACGATGGTGGCAGGCTTTTCGTAGCGCGCGCCAAAGGTGTGGCCGATCGCTACGCCGGCGACGGAGAAGATAAAGGTCGTGATGCCGATGAGCGACACGGCGGGCATGATGTCGACCGAGAGCGCGGCAAATGAGATGCCTACGGCTAGGGCGTCGATTGAGGTGGCGATGGCGAGGATCAGGTACTCGCCCAGGTCAATCTTTTCGGCATCCTTGCCGTCGCCCTCATCCTCGCCTTCGTCCTCGTCCTCGGTAAAGGCCTCCCACAGCATTTTGCCGCCAATGAAGGCGAGCAGGATAAAGGCGATCCAGTGGTCGATGGGGCCGATGATGCCCATAAACTGGCTGCCAAGCGCCCATCCGATCACGGGCATGCCGGCCTGGAAGCCGCCAAAGAACAGGCCGAGCACTACGGCGACCTTAAGGTTGATCTTCTTCATGCCAAGGCCCTTGCAGATGGATACGGCAAAGGCGTCCATCGAAAGGCCAATGGCGAGCAGCACGAGCTCTACGAGTCCCATGGTTTGGCTCCCTCCTTGCGGGCGAACCCGCGTGTACTTCTGACAGGGGAGCAACAAAAAAGACCCGTGGCGTACGCGCTGCGCGTACAACCACGAGTCTCGTTCATTAAGGCAAGCCAGACCGTTTCGGCCAGTATGTTGACTTGCCGCGCCACCGGAGGCGAACCCGGTCACGCGACTACTCCCTCATTCATGTGAATCCCGATGCTACCACATGAACAGCTCATTTGGGTTGAGGCTCTCAGCGGTGTTCGCTCATTCTGTAAGCATCGGATTTCGCGAGCGCCGCGGGGACAAACCGTGAGAAACTATTTAGCGTTTATGGAGCGTATGCGATGGGAGCGATGCCTTGGATAAGAACGAGCTGCAAAAGCGTATGGAACAGGCCATCCGCCTGACGGCACCTGGTCAGCCGATCCGCACCGCCCTCGACATGATCATCGCCGGTCACCTGGGTGCCCTTATCTGCGTCGGCGACACCGAAAACGTGCTCGCTGCCGGTAACGACGGCTTCCCACTCAACATTTCGTTCACCTCGAACCGCCTGTTCGAGCTCTCCAAGATGGACGGTGCCATCGTTATCGACGGCGACCTCACCCAGATCCTGCGCGCCAACTTCCACCTCAATCCCGATCCCTCGCTTGCCACGAGCGAGACGGGCATGCGTCACCGCACTGCCGCTCGCATGTCGGTGCTCACCGATGCCATCGTGATCTCGGTCTCGGCCCGTCGTGCCGTCGTCAACGTGTACGTTCACGGCAAGAGCTATGAGATTCAGCCCGTCACCACCATCATGAGCTCGGTCAACCAGCTCGTCGCCACGCTTCAGACCACCCGTCAGTCGCTCGACCGCTCCCTGCTGCGTCTGACGGCCCTCGAGCTCGATGACTACGTTACGCTCGCCGACATTACCGGGATTTTCTCGAGCTTCGAGATCATGCAGCAGGCAAAGACTGAGCTTAAGGATTGCATTGTCAAGCTGGGCAACCAGGGCAAGCTCGTGCAGATGCAGCTCGAGCAGCTCGCCGGCTCCAGCATGGATACCGAGTACGACCTGATGATTCGCGACTATGCGAGCGATTCCTCCGAGGCCAATGCCGAAAAGATCCGCGCCAACCTGAGCCGCATGACACCCAAGGACTTGTCCGACCCGCAGCATGTGGCGGCGGTTCTGGGTTACGACGACCTGGACGAGGACTCCGTCATGACGCCGCTGGGCCTGCGCACGCTTTCTCGCGTGTCCGTCGTGCGCGACGGCGTGGCCGAGAAGATCGTCGACGAGTACGGCTCGTTACAGGAGCTCATGGATGACATCAGCGAGGATCCGGAGCGCCTGGGCGACTTTGGCGTCAACAACCCTGCCATTCTTGCGGACTCGCTGTACCGCATGAAGGGCACCAAACAGGGGAACGCATAATGGCGCCCGTATGCGCCGTGGTCGTTGCCGGCGGCAGCGGCCAGCGCTTTGGAAATCCCGGCGGCAAGCAGCTCGTTAACGTGGCGGGCCGTCCGCTCATGAGCTGGTCCATCCGTGCGTTCGATCGGAGCGACAAGGTCGGCCACATCGTGGTGGTGTGTCCTGCCGAGCGCCGCGCCGAGATGCGCCGCCTGGCCATCAGCCCATATTCGTATAACACGCCCATCAGCTTTGCCGATGCCGGCGAGACCCGCCAGGATTCCACCCGCGCAGGCGTGCACGCGGTGCCGGCGGGCTTTGAATACGTCGCCATTCACGATGGCGCTCGTCCGCTCATTACGACCGAGGCCATCGATCACGCTATCGACGTGCTTGTGGGCGACCGTGCCCTCGACGGCGTCGTGTGCGGCCAGCCTGCCATCGACACACTCAAGATCGTCGATGGCGACAACATCGTCGAGACGCCGCCGCGCGAGCTCTATTGGGCCGCGCAGACGCCGCAGATCTTTAGCGTCGACGCCATGAAGCGCGCTCACGCCGCTGCTATCGCCGAGGGCTTTATCGGCACCGACGATTCATCGCTGGTCGAGCGCATGGGCGGGCGCGTCCGCTGTGTCCAGAGCCCGCGCGATAACCTTAAGGTGACGGTGCCCGAGGACCTGCGTCCCGTAACCGCGATTCTGCTCGGTCGCATGGCCGAGGGAGAGGACCTTCCCCATGTTCAGTAACCTGCGCATTGGCCACGGCTACGACGTCCACCGTTTGGTGGAGGGGCGTCGATGTATCATCGGCGGGGTCGACATTCCCTACGAGCGCGGCCTGCTGGGCCACTCGGATGCCGATGTGCTCGCGCACGCCTTGGCCGACGCCATTCTGGGCGCCTGCCGCGGGGGAGATATCGGCAAGCTATTCCCCGACACCGATCCCGCCTACGAGGGTGCCGATTCGATGGTGCTGCTCGCTCGCGTGATGGACTATGCGCGCGAGCTTGGCTTTGAGTTTGTCGATGCCGATTGCACCATTGCCTGCCAGCAACCCAAGATCACTCCGCACCGCGATGCCATGCGCGCCAACCTTGCTCATGCCCTGGGTGTCGACGTCGAAAACGTGGGCGTCGCCGCCACCACGACCGAAAAGCTCGGTTGGGAAGGCCAGGGCGAGGGAATTGGCGCCTGGGCCGTCTGCCTGCTACAGAAAACCGTTAAGGAGTAACGAATGCGTATCTACAACAGCGCTACCCATAAAAAGGAAGAGTTCCAGCCCATCGAGTCCGGCAAGGTTCGCATGTACGTGTGCGGCCCCACGGTCTACGACAACATCCATATCGGCAATGCTCGCACGTTCATCAGCTTTGACGTGATTCGTCGCTGGCTCATCGCGAGCGGCTACGAGGTCACGTTCGCCCAGAACCTCACCGATGTCGATGACAAGATCATCAAGCGCGCCAACGAGCAGGGCCGCACGGCCGCCGCGGTCGCGACGGAGTTCTCCGACAAGTTCATCGGCGTCATGCGTGCCGCCAACGTGCTCGATCCCGATGTGCGCCCCCGCGCCACCAAGGAGATCGGCCCCATGATCGCTATGATCAAGACGCTTATCGAGCAGGGCCATGCCTACGCCGCCGATAACGGCGACGTGTACTTTGCCGTGCGCAGCGATCCCAACTATGGTCAGGTTTCGGGCCGCAACATCGACGATCTGATGGTTGGCGCGCGCATCGAGGAGAACGAGGACAAGAACGACCCGCTCGACTTTGCCCTGTGGAAGGCCGCCAAGCCCGGCGAGCCTGCCTGGGAAAGCCCCTACGGCATGGGCCGCCCCGGCTGGCACATCGAGTGCAGCGCCATGAGCC
>URBS01000054.1 GCA_900546085.1 uncultured Collinsella sp. | reverse complement strand
TGCGGACGCAACAGCCGACATCCTGCACTCAACGTCACCGAACAACCCGTCTTAACAAGAAACCGCGGCCCGAGCAGATCATTTGGCACCTCCAGACCCCACAAAAGCGCCGCGTCATAACCCCAAAACGCCCAATCGGGATGAAACTCCGCAAGCCCTTTGACGGTCCGCAGCGCTCGCTCCGCCGGTGTCAACGCATCCCAATCATGTTGAAAACAGAACAAATACGGCTCCGGAATATCATCGGTTCCCACATGACGCCGCAGCCACATGAGCTCGGCATTGTCGTGCGTCACAAGCAGCACGCCTAGTTCAGCTGCCTCCGTGAGCCTGGCAAGCATCCTATTCCGCGCCAACGTGTTGCGAGCCGTATGCTTGTGTTTGAGAACGGTATTAGACACTTCCATCACCACCACATCGGAGAAATGGGCCATCGCCGCTGCTGCCGCCGCCGACAAATGTCTCGATCTGTAACAGGTAGACCGGTTTTTTGTCCCTAAACGTTACAGATCGAGATATTCTCCAGGCAGGCGACAACCGTCCATCCCCTACTCCCATTCCTGTTCGTAGATGTTGAGCGACTTCACATACCGCCCCTGGGCGCCCATGATGTCGCGGACCAGGCGCAAAAAGAAGCTGATGCACGAGGTGTCGAAACCGTCCTCCAGGTCCTCGGGATGCACCGCGCCCGGCCCGTCGACCGCCGTGTCGCTCAGGCGCGCGATATCATACAGGTAGAGCTGCCCCGCCGTCAGCCAGACATCGTCGACGCACGCGAGTCGCACCGCAATCGCGCCGTCGCTCCAGTGCTCCTTTTGCACGATATGTGGGTCGTAGGCGTCAAAGCGACAGTCAGTGCGCGTGTCCTTCAGCACGACCATGCCAGTCGCGGAATCCTTGTCCAAAATGCCAAAGCGCGAGAAATACTGCGTGTCACGCACCTGCTTAAGTCGCCCGAGCGAAGCAGGAGAAATTGACGCTGGCGGCTCGTCCACATACAGCTCCAACAGCGTCTTGCCGTGGTAATAGGGGCGCTCAAACAGCAGCCAATCGGTAAACGCCATGTTGTAGGCCATGATTTCGTTTTGAGAAGGTTCCTCGCAATAGCTGAGCCACGGGTCGACGACAATCTCGAACTGCTCGCGCGCCGGCTCCAGAAATTGAAACTTCCGCAGCATCCAAAAGTGAGCCATGTCGGCAATATCGTTGCCGACGGCCTCGGCCAGCTGTGCTCGGTCAAAAACTTGGTCAGTCATGGCATCCTCCTCAAACTGATGGACCTCAATTTGAGCTTACGAGGAGGGTGGGCAACCGAGGCAAGCGCAGGCAAAATAGGCCTTCGACTGCAAACCAGATGCCAACCAAACACTTGACGGGACACTTGACCGAATGAGTCCACCGCAACAAAACCGCAGGTAGACATAGACAGCCAACCCGCCCTTTTGAGCCAGATGCCCGCAGCCACCACAGAAACAACAGGTGACCACAGCCCAAGAAGTCGACAAATGAACACCCGTACGTCGACAAACGAGCAAATCGCTCGCAAAGAGTGTCCCCAACGACTAGACAAATAAGAACGTCCCCAACGACTAGTCGTTGGGGACGTTCTTGAATGACTACTTTACAGCTCCAACGCCTCGGCGACTTCGGCTGCGCAGGCCAGGGCATCGGCCATGGCACTCACCACAAGCGAGCTGCCGTTGCGGGCGTCACCGGCCACGTACACCGGTGCGGCATCCGCAGCGACACCGTCGACACGGGCCGCAAGGTGCGAACCCTCGGCAGCCATCACCGGCAGCGGACGGCCGGCGGTGGCAACAGGCACGCCGACAGCGTCGAACACGCTGTGCTCCGGACCCGTAAAGCCGCAGGCGATGAGCACCAGCTGCGCCGGCACCTCGTGCTCGGAGCCCGCGATGCGCTCGGGCTTTCCCGCCGACCAGTCCAGATCGACCACGCGCAGGCCCGCAGCCGCACCCTTCTTGTCCAGCAGCACCCCGAGCGTATCCACACCCCAGGCGCGCATCTCGCCACCCATGGCGGCAATGGCCTCCTGCTGGCCATAGTCGGTCTTCTTCACATTGGGCCACTGCGGCCAGGGGTTGCTCGCCGTACGCTTATCGGGCGCCGCCGGCAAGAACTCAAACTGGCGCACGCTGCGCGCACCCTGGCGCACCGCGGTACCCACGCAGTCGTTGCCCGTATCGCCGCCGCCAATGACCACAACGTCCAGGCCGCGCGCGTTCACCGCGGGCTCGCCGCCATCGAGCACCGAGACGGTCGAAGCCGTCAGGTAGTCCACCGCGTACACCACGCCCGGAGCATCCACGTTCGCAGCCGAAAGACCGCGGGGTGCACGAGCGCCGGCAGCCACCACGACAGCGTCAAAGTCATCGAGCTCGGCCGCCACCGCAGGGTTCGTAACGTCGGCGCCCAGCTCGAACACAATACCCAGCTCGCGCATGAGCGCCACACGACGCTCGACCACAGACTTCTCGAGCTTCATGTTGGGAATGCCGTACATGAGTAGGCCGCCGGGGCGGTCGTCGCGCTCAAACACCGTCACGCGGGCACCGCGACGTGCAAGCTCCCATGCTGCCACCAGGCCAGCCGGGCCGGAACCAACCACGGCGACCGAGGGCGCGTCCTCCCCTGCCGGCTCAAAGCGACGTGGGCCGCCGTTGGCCCACTCATGGTCGCTGATCGCACGCTCGTTATCGTGAATCGTCGTGGGTTGGCCGTCGACCGAGCCCAAGTTGCACGCGGCCTCGCACAGTGCCGGGCACACGCGGCTCGTGAACTCAGGCATGGGCGAGGTGAGCGACAGGCGCTCGGCAGCCTCATCCCAGCGGCCGCGGTACACCAGCTCGTTCCACTCGGGAATCAAGTTGTGCAGCGGGCAGCCGCTCGGACGTGCCTTGCCAAAGCTCGCGCCCATCTGGCAAAACGCCACGCCGCACATCATGCAGCGGCTCGCCTGGGCGCGACGTGCGTCGTCATCGAGCTCCACATACAGGGGATCAAAATCATGACTGCGCTCCTCCACGGGACGCAGCTCGTGGGTCACGCGATCGATATCAAGAAAAGCACCGGGCTTACCCATGGCACTTACGCCTCCTTCTTGGTCGAAGCAACAGGGCTGGCAGCCACGGACGCAGCGCCCGCAGCACCGCCCGCAGCACCGCCCGCAGCACCGCCCGCAGCATCGAAGCGAGCGACATCCGCAGCGCTCGCGCGACCGGTCACGATGTCAAACGCCAGCTCCTCTGCCTGCGCATGCGTCTTGCCGACGGCCTCGGCGGCGGCGACAATCGCCAGCACACGCTCGTACTCGGTCGGAATGACCTTCACGAAGTGCTTGCTCATCGTCTCAAAGCTGTAGAGCAGCTTGATGCCGCGCGGGCTCTGCGTCGCGTCCACGTGCTCTTGGATGAGCTCGCGAATCTGTGCCAGCTCGCCGGCCGTCGGGGCCTTGAGCTCAACGCTCTCGTGGTTCACGCGGGCATCGAGCGTGCCGTACTGGTCAAAGACATAGGCCACGCCGCCCGTCATACCGGCGGCGAAGTTCTGCCCGACCTCACCCAGGATAAGCGCCAGACCGCCCGTCATGTACTCGCAGCCATGGTTGCCGCAGCCCTCGACCACCACGGTGGCACCGGAGTTGCGTACGCCAAAGCGCTGGCCGGCCAGGCCGTTGATGAAGCCACGGCCGCTCGTGGCGCCAAAGAACGCAACGTTGCCCACGATGATGTTTTCGTCGAACTTATAGGTCGCATGCGGGTTGGGGCGCACCGACACCTCGCCGCCCGAAAGGCCTTTGCCAAAGTAGTCGTTGGCGTCGCCGCACACGTTGAGCGTAATGCCGCGCGGCAGGAAGGCGCCAAAGCTCTGACCGGCCGAACCATCGCAATCGATGGTGATGGAGCCGGCGGGCAGGCCCTCGGGATGTGCCTTGGTCACCGCGTTGCCCAGGATAGTGCCCACGCAGCGGTTGACGTTGGCGATATCGGCGCGGAAGCGAATCGGGCGCAGGTGCGCACGGGCATCGGCCGTATAGGGCACGAACAACGTGGAGTCGAGCGTCTTGTCGAGCTCGCTGTCGGCAGCCATCTGCGGCAGGAAGTGACGGCCGTCGGCACCCGGGATGTGGGCACCGAACTCGCAGGTCGCGCTCGCCAGCACGGGCGACAGATCGAGCAGGTTAGCCTTGCGGTTGCCCGGGACCTCGATCTGGCGCAAGCACTCGGGATGGCCGACCATCTCGTCGACGGTGTGGAAGCCCAGGCTCGCCATGACCTCGCGCAGCTGCTCGGCAACAAAGAGCATAAAGTGCCCAACGTGCTCGGGCTTGCCGCGGAAGCCGCGACGCAGGCGGCAGTTTTGCGTAGCGATGCCGGCCGGGCAGGTATCCTGCTGGCAGTCGCGTTGCATGAGGCAACCCATCGAGATGAGCGGCATGGTCGCAAAGCCAAACTCCTCGGCGCCCAGCAGGCAGGCGACAGCAACATCGGTGCCGTCCATGAGCTTGCCGTCGGCCTCGAGCACCACGCGCGAGCGCAGGCCGTTTTGCAGCAGCGTCTGCTGAGCCTCGGCAAGGCCAAGCTCCAGCGGCAGACCGGCGTGCCAGATCGAATCGCGCGCAGCGGCACCCGAGCCGCCATTGTGGCCGCTGATCAAAATCTTGTCGGCAGCACCCTTGGCAACACCAGTGGCGATGGTGCCGACACCAGCCTCGCTGACCAGCTTGACCGACACGCGCGCACCGGGGTTGGCGTTCTTAAGGTCGAAGATCAGCTCGGCCAGGTCTTCGATGGAGTAGATGTCGTGATGCGGCGGAGGCGAGATCAGGCCGATGCCGGGCGTGGACTGACGGACCTCGGCAATCCAGGGGTAGACCTTCTTGCCGGGCAGGTGGCCACCCTCGCCGGGCTTGGCGCCCTGGGCCATCTTGATCTGAATCTCGAAGGCGCTGCACAGGTAGCGGCTCGTCACGCCAAAGCGCGCACTTGCCACCTGCTTGATCGCGGAGTTCTTGGAATCACCGTTAGCCAGCGGGGTCTCGCGACGCGGATCCTCACCGCCCTCGCCCGAGTTGGAACGGCCGTGCAGGCGGTTCATGGCGATGGCCATGCACTCGTGTGCTTCCTTGCTGATGGAGCCGTACGACATGGCGCCGGTGTTAAAGCGGCGGACGATGTTGAGCGCGGGCTCGACCTCGTCGAGCGAAACCGGCGTGCGGCCGCTGGCATCAAAGTCGAGCAAGTCGCGCAGACGCACGGTACGGCCGGTGCGGTGCAGGCGGGCGCTGTACTCCTTAAAGGTGTCGTAGCTGTCCTCACGGCAGGCGGTCTGCAGCAGGTAGACGGTCTGGGGGTCGATGAGGTGTTCCTCGCCGCCGAGCGGGCGCCACTTGGTCAGGCCCAGCGTGGGCAGCTGATCGGGAGCCGGGCTCTTAAGGATAGCGAGCGCGGCGTCGTAGCGCTCGTTTTGCTCGCGTTCAACGTCCTCGACACCCATACCGCCCACACGGCTCACCGTGCCGGCAAAGTACGCGTTGACGAACTCCGGCGTAAAGCCCACGGCTTCGAAGATCTGCGCCGAATGGTAGCTCTGCACCGTGGAGATGCCCATCTTGGACATGATGGAGACGATGCCGGCGGTCGCAGCCTTGTTGTAGTTGGCGATGCCCTGCTCGGCCGTCACGTCCAGGTCGCCGCGTGCCGCCAGATCGCGGATGCACGCATGTGCGTTGTACGGATAGATGCCGCTCGCGGAGTAGCCCACCAGTGCCGCAAAGTCGTGCGGGGACACGGCGTCACCGCACTCCACCACGATGTCGGCAAAAGTACGAACGCCGGCGCGGATCAGGTGGTTGTGCACGCAGCCCACGGCGAGCAGCGACGGCACGGGCACCTCGCCCGCAGCGGCACGATCGCTCAACACCACAATGTTCACGCCGTCGCGGACCGCAGCCTCAACGTCCTCGGCAAGCTGTTTGAGCGCAGCCTGCAGCGCGCCCTCGCCGGCATCGCGGCGGTAGACGGCACGGAAACGACGGGTCTTAAAGCCAACACGGTCGATGGCACAGATATGCTCGAACTCTTCCTCGTTGAGCAATGGGCGCTCCAAGCGCACCAGCTGACAGGCCGTGCGGGAATCCTCGAGCAGGTTGCCGTGGTTGCCCAGGTAGAGCGTGGTCGAAGTCACCATGTGCTCGCGCAGGGCATCGATCGGAGGATTCGTGACCTGAGCGAACAGCTGATAGAAGTAGTCAAAGAACGAACGCGTCTTCTTGGACAGGCAGGCCAACGGCGCATCGATACCCATCGAGGCGAGCGGGGCCTTGCCCTGCTGGGCCATGGGGCGCACGACCTCGTCAACATCATCCCAGTGATAGCCGAGCTTGGCCATGCGCACGGCGGCGGGCACCTCGGCATCCTCGGCGGGCGCGGGCGCGGCGGGCTCATCGAGCGCGTCGACGGTCAGTGTCTCCTCGGCAATCCAGTCGCGGTAGGGCTTCTCCTTGGCATAGCGGGCGCGCAGCTCGTCGTTGTAGATCACGCGGCCGCGGGCAAAATCGACCTCGAGCATCTGGCCCGGTCCCAGGCAGCCGCTCGTCAGGATGTTCTCGGGGCTCACCTCGATGGTGCCCACCTCGCTTGCCAGCATAAAGCGGCCATCGCGCGTCACGTAGTAGCGGGCGGGGCGCAAGCCGTTGCGGTCGAGGGCGGCGCCCAGCGTGCGACCGTCGGTAAAGGCGATGGCCGCCGGGCCGTCCCAGGGCTCCATGAGCATGGACTGGTAAGCGTCGTAGGCGCGGCGCTCCTCACTCAGGCTATCGTTGTGGTCCCACGGCTCGGGCAGCAACATGGACGCGGCACGCGTGAGCGGGCGACCGTTCATGACCAAGAATTCGAGCACGTTGTCCAGAATCGCGGAGTCGGAACCCTCGCGGTTGATGATGGGCATCACGCGCTCAAGATCGTGCTGCAGCACGGGGCTGTACAGGTTGGGTTCGCGGGCGCGAATCCAGTTGACGTTGCCCTTGAGGGTGTTGATCTCGCCGTTATGGATGATAAAGCGGTTGGGGTGCGCACGCTCCCAGCTGGGCGTGGTGTTGGTGGAGTAGCGCGAGTGGACGAGCGCCACGGCCGTTTTGACGGCGGCGTCGTTGAGGTCGATGAAGAAGCGGCGCATCTGCGTGGCGACCAGCATGCCCTTGTACACGATGGTGCGCGAGCTCATGGAGCACACGTAGAAGATCTTGTCTCGCAGGGCAAACTCGGCATCGGCCTTCTTTTCGATGGTGCGGCGGCACACGTACAGACGACGCTCAAAGGCATCGCCGGCGGGCGTGTCGTCCGGACGGCCCAGGAAGGCCTGCAGGATAGTGGGCATGCAGGCGCGGGCCGTCTCGCCCAGGTCGTGCGGGTCGACGGGCACCTCGCGCCAAAAGAGCAGCGGCACGCCGGCCTCGGCACAGCCCTCCTCAAACACGCGGCGGGCATCCTCTACGCCCTTGTCGTCCTGCGGGAAGAACAGCATGGCCACGCCATAGTCGCCCTCTGCCGGCAGAATCTGACCGCACTTTTGAGCCTCTTTACGGAAAAAGTGATGCGGAACCTGGAACAGGATGCCGGCGCCGTCGCCGGTGTTCTTCTCGAGTCCCGTACCGCCGCGGTGCTCCAAGTTGACCAGAATGGACAGCGCGTCGTCCAGAATCTGGTGATGGCGCTCACCGTTGATATCGGCAAGCGCGCCGATGCCACATGCATCGTGGTCGAATTCGGGGCGATAAAGGCCCTGCTGCTGAGCGGAATCTGCCTGCATCGCGATCCTCCCCTAGATATTTAGACAGTCAGTTGAATAGGCATAGTAGGAGCATCGCCGGCCCGTTGTGTTTCCCGCCCGTTTCGAAACAATCGCGTAACGCACACCGGCCATCAACGTCTTGCTATCAAACGTGTACGTCAGCCTCCAAACATGTCGAAATTTGACATCTTTGGAGGCTGACGTACACGTTTTAGTGCAGGGACGGCCGGCACATATGCATCCAACCCCTTTGAATTATTCTGGAAACGAGGGCCACGCAGACTTTTGCATGATGCGACTCGACACCGCAGACCTCAAGGGCGGCAACAAGGCGCCCAAGTTCGGCTTGTAAGCTCACCGCTTCAAACATCTCAATCTGTAACAGGAGGAACCGATTTTGGCGCCTAGATGTTACAGATTGAGATTTTCTGCGGGACGGTTTTGGTTTGTCTCGATCTGTAACACGAAGGGCCGGTTTTGGCGGCAAACTGTTACAGATCGAGACATTCCATAGGACCATTTCTTCCTGTCTCGGTCTGTAACACCTAGGCCCAATTTCCATCCCTAGTTGTTACAGATCGAGACATTTCGGCAGCCCCCTTTCACCATCCCATTCAAATACAACAATTTTGTTAGTCTTGGTTAACTTTTAAGCTTAAAACGGGTATCCTTTGCGGCGTCAAGCAAACGGCACGTCGCCCATACACAGGAATCGACCATGCTCAACCATCTCAAACAACACTTTGGCTCCCGACACACCGGTGGTCACGGAGGCCTAGACATTGCGCGGCATATCGGCCCCGGGCTGCTCGTGACCGTCGGCTTTATCGACCCGGGCAACTGGGCCTCCAATATGGCCGCGGGCTCGCAGTTTGGCTACGCGCTGTTGTGGATCGTCACGCTGTCCACGATTATGCTCATTGCGCTGCAGCACAACGCGGCACACCTGGGTATCGCCACGGGCGCCTGTCTTGCCGAGGCCACGACCCGCTTTCTCCCCCGCATCGTGGGACGCGCGGTGCTCGGCAGCGCCTATCTCGCGACCATCGCCACCACCATGGCCGAAGTCCTGGGCGGCGCGATTGCCCTTCAAATGCTCTTTGGGCTACCCGTGCGCGCGGGCTGCGTCATCGTGGCGGCAGTATCGATGGCGATGCTCATGACCAACTCCTACAAGCGTGCCGAACGCTGGATCATCGCCTTCGTAGGCGTAGTAGGACTCTCGTTTTTGGCCGAGCTTGCACTAGTCAAGGTCGACTGGCCGCAAGCCGCCGCAAGCTGGATTACGCCCAGTATGCCCACTGGCTCTGCCGCGATTATCGTGAGCGTCCTGGGTGCGGTCGTTATGCCACACAACCTTTTTCTGCACTCCGAGGTCATCCAATCCATGCACTTCGAAGGCCAAGGCGAGCAGGTTATCGAAGAACGTCTGCGCTACGAGCTCTTCGACACGCTCTTTTCGATGGGCGTGGGCTGGGCAATCAACTCGGCCATGGTCATCCTGGCCGCAACGACCTTCTTTGCGCACGGCATGGTCGTAGACGACCTCGCCGTCGCAGCGGCCACGCTCTCCCCCATTCTGGGCCCGGCGAGCTCGACCATCTTTGCGGTAGCGCTGCTGTTCGCGGGACTATCGAGCAGCGTGACAGCGGGCATGGCGGCGGGAACCATCACTGCGGGCATGTTCGACGAGGAATACGATATCCACGACCGACATTCCTCGATCGGGGTGGCGGCCTGTTTCGTCGGCGCAGTGACGGCGTGCCTGGTCGTCCCAAATCCTTTTGAAGGTCTCATCTGGAGTCAGGCACTGCTGTCGCTTCAGCTACCGATTACGGTCTTTGTGCTCATACGGCTCACCAGTTCACCCCGCGTTATGGGCAAATACGCCAATTCGCGCCCGCTCAACGCGCTGCTCGTAGGGATCGGTGCCATCGTGACGATTCTCGATGTCGTGTTGTTGACAGGAATGTAATGGGACGGGGCACCTACCCAGGCAAACGTCTCGATCTGTAACACGTAAGGCCGTTTTGAACCGTCAGATAAATCAAAAGGGTCCCAGCCGGAATATCCAGCCGGGACCCTTGGACAGAGCTCTGTATGGCTAATCGCCGTGTGCCTGCGAGCTACTCCTCGACGAGCTCAAACTGATCGGGACCAACGCCGCAGACCGGGCACACGTAATCCTCGGGCAGCTCGGGCGTGTCGACCTCAACCTCGTAACCGCAAACGATGCACACGAACTTATACGTCTTCTTCTCCTCAGCCATGATGTTCTCCTCTCGAACGCGACTGGTGATGTACTTCATCTATTAGTATAGATTCTCAATAATATAATGCAAGTATTTTTAGAACATTTCTAGCCTTGATACGAGGACGCCTTCGGAGGCGTCTTGCCCTTCAGGACCTTATGGTAGTAATCGTAGGTGAGCGGCGTCTCGTCGCTCAGGCGCTCGGCATCCCCGACCTCGCCGATAAACAGTAGATGCGTACCCACATCCACAGTGTCGATCAAACGGCAGCTAAACAGGGCCGTCGCGTGCTCGGGCACATAGGGCATGCCCAAAGCCGTCTCGCGGGTCTCGTATTTGGCAAACTTGTCATAATCGCTGCTGGTGCGGAACCCAAAGTTACCGATGTAGAGCATGTCGGCGGTCTGATCGATCACGGTCAGTGCGAACGCTTTGGCCGATGCGATGACGCCCGAGGTGACGTTGTCCTTGTTCACTGCAACCGAAATGCGCGGCGGCATGGACGTCACCTGCACCGCCGTGTTGATGACGCAGCCGGCGCGCAGCCCGTCTGCCGCGGCGCTCACCACGTACAGGCCGCTCGGCATGGTAAAGAACGCAGTTTTGTCCATAACGATCACTCCCCTAGCTCGGGTTGGAACCTCATGGATGTATGTACCCACAAAAAAGGCGGCGCCCATAGCAGACACCACCTTTGAGACATATGTGTCAGAACAGTAAGCAAGATGAGACGCCCACAGTTGCGTTGAAATAGGAACTGAATAGCCCCTCAAACAGGCAAAACAGTCCGTATTCCACCGCAACTTATGAAGGGTGGTCAGCGGTTGCGTTCCTTGAGGGCGCGGTCAATCTCGCGCTGGACATCGCGCTTGGCCATATCCTCGCGCTTGTCGTAGAGCTTCTTACCACGGCCCAGGCCCAGCAGCAGCTTTACGCGGCCGTCGGTATTAAAGTAGAGCTCCAACGGTACCAGCGCATAACCACGGTTGCGAAGTTTGCCGTCGAGAAAGTCAATCTCCTTGCGGTGTAGCAGCAGACGACGACGGCGATCAGGATCGCGGTTCCACACGCCACCATGGCTATAAGGGTGAATATGCAGGCCAACGAGCCAGCACTCGCCGCCACGAATCAGCGCGAAGGTATCGGTGATCTGGCAGGCGCGCTCGCGAATCGACTTGACCTCGGTACCGCTCAGCTCAATACCGCACTCAAACGTCTCATCGATAAAGTACTCGTGATGTGCCGAGCGATTCTTGGAAATGAGCTTGCGCTCGCGCTTACTGGGCATCGCCGGCCTCCTTGGCGCCATCGGCGTTTGAGCCCGCAGCCTCGCGCTTTGCCTTGCGCTCGGCGTTGAGCTCGGCATCACTCTCGCGCACCAGCTTGATAATCGCCGCGCACGCCTCTTCGCCCACCAGGTCGCGGGCACGGACCGTCAGGCGCGTAGCCTCCTGCTTGTCGCCGTCGCTCGCAGCGTCGGTCGCACACATGATCAGGCAGATGGCAATCTCGGCCGAAGGCGAGGTCGGCACGCCCTGCAGGGCGAGCTCACCCATCACATGGTCGTCACTCTCGTCCGCGGCATCCGGATAGGTGGTATGGATCTTGTTGAGCAGGCGCGTCGTATGCGCATCGTTGGGCGCCAGGCGCAGCGCCAGACGCGCGCAGCCCACGGCAGCCGAAATGTTCTCGGTCTCGGGCTCCAAGAAGTACTGACCCAAGTTGGTGTAGGCGCGTGCGGCGCACTTACCGTCGCTCGCGCGCTCCAGCACCGAGAACGAGAGCGATGCCCACTCCTGCTTGTCCTCGAGCGCGCGGAACAGCTCGGCCAAGTCCAAGCGATAGTTGCAGTTCATGGGATCCCAACGCACGGCCTGCATCAGGGCATTCCGAGCACTCACATAATCCTGCTGGCGGATGTAGGCAAACGCCATGTCGGAGTACAGGCGGTCAAAGGGAACCTCGACCTGCACCAGCTCGCGCGGATCCTTCTCCACGCGGCGATAGGCCAGGCGCTCAAACTTGCTGTCGAAGCTAAAGTACTGGCGCTTCTCCTCCGTCTTGCACTCAGCGTCGATATACTCCTCGGCGAGCTCCACCAGACGCTCAAGCAGCGGCGTCGCCGTAGCCAGGTCGCCCTGCGCCAGATAGTTCTCGGCATACGTGATGTCTTTCAAGCTGATAGGCAGGTCCATGACAACTCCTCGGTCCGGGCGGCAGACTCAACGCGCGCCTTAAATATCGGTCAATACACAAAACCCGGGTCTCTTACGAGGCCCGGGCGTTCAATTTTGGTAGCCCGTACCAGATTCGAACTGGTGATCTCCGCCTTGAGAGGGCGGCGTCCTAAACCGCTAGACGAACGGGCCATATGTAGCAAATGCAATGGCTGGGATGGAGGGAGTCGAACCCCCATTGACGGAACCAGAATCCGCTGTCCTGCCATTAGACGACATCCCAATGACTGCATCGCTGCGCTCGGCTGTGCCTTTGCGCAAGAAAGAAATATACGGGAAGTCCGGCCGTGACGCAAGCCCCAATTTTGACTTTTTTGAAATTCAGTCAAATACGGCCGACACGTGAAGGACCTGTGAAGTCGACCGCTGCACACGAAGGGCAAAACGCCGCGAGCGGTAGCCATCAACCGTTGGCAGATTCTACCGCGAAAACGATAGCACCACGCAACACAATCGAAGTATCAATGATCACGTAGATATCGAGGCGCCATGGACGAAGAGCTTGATTACCTATGGGAGACCCTGGGCCTCGAGATCACTGCTGACCTTTGGCCCGAACGGGACAAAATCCATCCCACTCTGCGCCCCGCCATCACGGTGATGCAGGCAAACTACCGCCGTGCATCCTTTTTGATCATGCGGATGTCATGGCACGCGGGACTCCCCGACCTTAAGCGAATCCAGGCAAGCCTCGTCGAGCTGTCCGGTATGCCGACTGTCATATCCGAGGCGCACCTGGAGCAGCGACAGCGCGAGCGACTGCAACAGCAGCGGATTCCCTTTATCTGCCCCGGCGTTCAGGCATATCTGCCCTTTATGGACGAGGAGTACTGGAGCGGCAAGCCCAACAAGCACGTAAAGGTCTACGATCCGCACGAATGGGCACAGCTCGATGATTGAGCCGAGCGAGCCCGCCGATGGAAAACACGTCCCACCCTGAGCACTCAAAACGGGTCGCACTTTCCGCAGCCGCTACAGCAACGCCTCGACC
>URBS01000053.1 GCA_900546085.1 uncultured Collinsella sp. | reverse complement strand
AGTAATCATTTTCAAAATATAACATTTCTAATTCCCCCTGACAATTGTTGTTTTAATATTTATAAAAATAGTTTCTATAGTTCATAAACCTTTGAAACTTTATCTCTTGATAACACGTCTAAAGTTAAATCCTTACCTATTATCATCTCATTTTTTGTTAATACATTTTTTGTTGTCGCATATGCTAACTCTGGAAAATTATTTTCTTTACTTAAATGTGCTAATAAAATTGATTCTGTTCCGCCTTCTACTAACTCTGTACAAAAACTTGCCGCTTGCGTACCAAAAGACAACCTAAAACACAAGGTCGCTCTATTCATGGCGCGGCTTGTATGGTCTTGCGGTTACAGTGTCCATACGGTCGAGTTGAGGAGCGGGCATGGTAAACGATTTGAGCGGTATAGACGACCTCGAGCTGATGCCGCTGGGCGGAGGCTATATGGTGCGACGCGAACGCTTGATGAATGAGCTTATCGCCAAGGGCCGAAAGGCCGGCATCGTGGTTCTTTATGCGCCCGAGGGGTTTGGGAAGACCTCGGTGCTGCTGCAGTACACCCATGAGGTTAAATGCGACCCGACGCGAGGCCCCGTGCGGATTATCGAGGCCGATCGCGCCATTGGGCGCGAGGTGTTTATGCAGCTCGAGGTGGTTACCGAAGAACTCAAAGACAAACCGCACTCCCTTATCGCGATTGATAATGTGCCAAACCTCGATCAGCACGATACCGAAGACCTCATCGACAGGATTCGCGGCTTGCGCGCTATGGGGATAGGGGTCTTTATCTCCTGCCGTCCTTCAAATCGTCAGCTGATTCATGGGCTGGGCGATTCGGTTAAGATCAATGCGCAGATGCTCAAGGTGCATGCCTATGAGTATTCGGCGTGGGCATCGGCGTTTTCGATCAGTACATCGCTCGACTTTTATCAGCTCACGCAGGGCGTGCCCGAGCTCGTTTCGGCATTGCAGACGGGTCTGTATGGCCAAGGCGACGTAGCCGGTCTGCTCGAAAACGAGATTGTCAACGTATATGGCGCGGCACTTGTCGATCTGGCTTCGCTCGACAATAATGCGCTGTTTTGCGTGGCATGTCTCATGGTTTTGATGGGCGAGGGCAATATCGCAGAACTCGAGGCTTGCGGGGTGAGGCTGTCGATGGTCGACCAGTCCTACTTTGTACGCGACTACCCGATCTTTGGCTTGGATCCCGCCGAGCGGAGTTTTACGTGTCTGGGCACGGAGGATAACGGACGCTTGCGTTTGCGTAAGTTGGTGGCCGAGGTTCGCCCCGAACTTGTTCCGAGGGCGGCCCGGATTTTGCTTAAGGCGGGCCGATGCGATGCGGCGATGGACCTGGCGGACGCCTTTTTGGACCGTGAAGCGGTCCTTGAACTTGCTGGGCAGTATGGGGCCGATCTGGCTCTGACGGGGCACGGGGCCGATATCTGCCGAGCAGCGCTGGGCACGATCGATGCCGACGATCCGGCTCCAGAGCCAACGCCTGCCGAGGCGCTCGGCGTATATCTGGCAGCGGTCAGCGTGTCCAATACAAAGCTCGCTCGCTATATGGCATCGGTCATCGAGCGCGGGGGCGAACGGGCGGCCTGCGAAATAGACCCTGTTTCATGGAGGGTGGCCCAGACACTGACGGCTGTTTGCTATGGGGACAACGGGCTTGGGCTCCCTATGAACCTGGCCGTGCCAGAAATAGAGACGTCCCACACCGCGCTCGACATGCTGTCCGCGCATATCGAGGTCAAGCGATGCCTGACCGAACGGGGAGATGACGGCGGCGTTCTACAGCAGCTCAAAACGAGCAAGGCCTATGACTGCGAGCTCGACATCGCGGGGATTGTTATACGGGCCGATAGCATGCTGGTGGAGCTCTTTGACGGGTCGTTTGCGGGAATCGACGAGCGCGACGACGAGATGACGGTGGTGCGGGAGGCGCTCGACGTACGCGGGCTTAAGGCGATGGCTATCTGGGTGCGCATGGTGTTGGCGGCACGGCGGCTCCTTTCCGGCCTGCCGGTAACCGACGACGCGGCGTTCAACGAGCTCGATCGTTTTGCCGTGCGCATGCGCGACAACCAGATTCAGCTGTTTGGCCTGTTGCTAGAAGGCTGGCAGTCGCTGGCAGAGGGACGGCCGGTTAATGCAAAGTTCCGTGCGGTCCAAGTGCTCAAACTTGCCGAGGAGTCGATTGCGTACATGCGCGATAATGCGTTACTGCTGGAGCGCGCGGCATATCTGCGTAACACCTCGATGGTTTCGGTACGCGAGGAAGCGGAGTTGCTCGATATAAGCCAGACGCAGGTTGGTGGCGCAGAAGCCTGGATGGTGGCGCTGCATTTGGCCTGTGCGGGCCGAGACAGCGACCTTGCAGCCTGGATGTCCATGAATCGCGCGGGGATTCTAGAGCCATCGTATCGGCTCTTTGCGCGCCTTGCCATGCATTGTCTGGGCGAGCCGGCGACCAGGATTCGCAAGAAGCTTCCCGTGCGCGAGCTGTCGCGGTACTCGCTGCGCGACGATTTGGAAGGGGAAGGCGAGCGCCTGTTCCAGGCCGGTGAGGTTGAAGCCGTTGATACCATTGACCATATCGAGATTCGCATGTTTGGGGCGTTTCGCGCCGAGCGCGACGGGTTTCCCATCACGGACAAAATGTGGCGCCGCAAGAAGGCGGCGACACTTGCCGAGCGGCTTGCGCTGGGCATGGATGCGCTCGTCGATCGTGAGACGCTGGCCATGGAGCTGTGGCCCCATGCCGAGTTCAATAGCGCCCGCAACAACCTGTACTCGACGATATCGCGCTTGCGGTCGGCTTTGGGACCGACGCCGGATGGCAAATCGTGTGTGCTCATCCAAAATGAATGCATCGGACTCAACGGCGACTACGTCAAGACCGATGTACGGCTGTTTGACCAGATAAGCCGCGAGGTTTTGGGAAATCGCACGGGTGCGCGCGGGCCCCATTTAGTTGAGCTGTGCCTTAAGATTGAGCAGCTTTATGCCGGCCCGTTGTATGTTCCCAATGGCTGTAACCCCACCTACTTTTTGCGTATGCGACGCATTATGCAGTCAAAGTACATCGATTGCATGATTAAGGGAGCAAATGCCGCTCTAGAAGAAAACGACCTGCAGTCGGCGATTTGGCTGGCGGAGTCGGGGCTTCGGCAGGAAACGGCGCGTGAGGATATGGTGCGCTGCGCCATGCGCGTCTACAGTGCGGCGGGGCGGCGGCGCGATATAGTCGAGCTGTACAGCGGGCATATGCACCACCTGAGGGAGCAGGTCAATGGCGTGCCCGAGCCCGAGACGCGGCGTCTATACGAGCGCTTGGTGGAGGGGCGGCTCAATCGCGTGCTGGTCGAGCGATAAAAACGGGCGCCCGAAGTACTTGGACACCCGTAAGCTCGCTATGTGTTGGCTCGCCGATCATTGGCTCTTAGACGAGCTTGATCTTCTGGATGTCCTTGCGCGAGGACTCGCGATACAGCGAGAACTTGCGGCCGATAACCTGAACGACCTCGGCGTGGCAACGCTCGGCGAGCTCTTCGGCGGCCTCGCGGGCGGAAAGACTGGAGCCATCGAGCACGGAGCACTTAACGAGCTCGTGCTTCTCCAGGTAGGCGACCGTCTGCTCGACGGTGCCCTCGTTGACATCGGACTTACCGATGATGATGGCGGGGTTGAGGTGATGGGCCATGCTGCGAAGCTGCTTGACCTGGGCTCCTGTCAGTGCCATGGGTTCTCGCTTTCTATGTATGGGGCGCCCCGCGACGGGGCCTTAATCTACGTGAGCTGTCCCACGATAGCGCAGGAACGGCGCGGTGTGGAGCGCGTTTGCCCAGTTCAAAAAGAATGCGGATGCCGAGGTGATGGGCAGTGCGGGCTGTGAACGGGCTACGAGCGGGATTCAGAGACCGGTTCCCATGCAATAAACGCCCAGCGAACCTTACGGATATGGTCGAGCATATAGCGCCCCTGCGGCACGCCCTTGGAGCCCGGCTCGCCGGCATGGGGGTTTTCGATCATGTGCTGAGCGATATAGTCGCGCAGGCGGTCGATCTTATCCTCGTTGCCATGCTCGAGCATACGGGAAAAATCCGCCACGCCTGCCTCAAGGCTATCGAAGGTATCGCGACGAGGCGATTCAAAGTATGTAACCTGCGGCAACGCACCCATCTGAATGAGGATGTTGAAGGCGTACACAAAGCCATTGCTGCAGGTAATCGAGGCGCCGATAGCGTTCATCAAGTGCAGATCATAGCGCGGGCTGGAGTTGGCGACCATCGTGACAGCACAACGCCGACGAGCCGTTCGATCAAGCTTGGCAAGCGCACCTTTTAGATCGGTCGTCGTAACCGACCGACTGGCAAAGGCAACATCCACCGTTTTCGCGACCGGTCCAACCAAATCCCAATCATCATCCCAAGCAAGCTCAAGCGGCGTAATTAGGTCCTCGAGCCCATAGTACTCAATGCCAGCATCAAGCGTGCCCAACATGGCAGGGGAGAAATCAGCCGCAATCACAGGATGCCCAGCCTGAGCAAGCGGAATAGCAATCGACCCAGCCCCGCACCCCATATCGAGTACCGACTCGCCGGGCTCAAGCGCCAGCAGCTTTATAAAATCCCGAGCATAAGGGGCAGTCTCCAACGGCCGAAAATGCCGAGCCCTTTTATCCCACTCAAAAGAATCGTCAGCCCGCCGCCGATCAGCTTGCAGACGCATCCACTCCAGATTCCAATCTGTGGAAAGCAGCTCAGAACGATTCTCCCCATCAGCCACGGGCCAACCTCCTAGCAACAAAAAAGCGACTCCTCCCAAAAGAAGAGCCGCAACCAGCATATATCAGAAAGAACCGATCCAACGCCAAACCGCCATACCAGCAAAGTAGGGCAGAAGCGAAGCGACTGCCAAAGGGATAGAACCCAACCGAGGGCCCGTTGTGCGGGAGCCCCGGGGAGGGCAAATATATAAGGTCGATCGCGAGTTCCGCACGAGCCGGAGAGCACTTAATGTGCTCTCCGTGCGAGCCAGGACTGTCCGAGCAGGCGACCTTATATATTTGCCCTCCCCGGGGCTCCTCGCCAGTCCCCCTCAGCTAGTTCTTCAGCGAGTTCAGCGGCGCCGGGAAACGTCCACCGCGATGGGCAAGCACGGTGCCGGCGTTGGGGTTCACCGGCATGATGGGCGCACGGCCGAACAGGCCGCCGTACTCGACGCAGTCACCCACGCCCTTGCCGATGGCGGGAATCACGCGGACGGCCGTGGTCTTGTTGTTGATGACGCCGATGGCCATCTCGTCGGCGATGATGCCGGCGATGGTCTCGACTGGGGTGTCGCCGGGGATGGCGATCATGTCCAGGCCGACGGAGCACACACAGGTCATGGCCTCGAGCTTCTCGAGCGAAAGCGCACCGGCCTCGACGGCGGCGATCATGCCGGCGTCCTCGGACACGGGGATAAAGGCGCCCGAGAGGCCGCCCACGCTGGAGCTGGCCATGACGCCGCCCTTCTTGACGGCATCGTTGAGCATGGCGAGCGCGCAGGTCGTGCCCGGGCCGCCGCAGGTGCCCACGCCGATGATCTCGAGGATGCGGGCAACGGAGTCACCGATGGCGGGCGTGGGGGCCAGCGACAGGTCGACAATGCCCTTCTCGACCCCCAGGCGATGGGCGGCCTCGCGGCTCATGAGCTCGCCGGCGCGGGTGATCTTAAAGGCGGTCTGCTTAATCTTTTCGGCGACTTCCATCATCGAGGCGGAATCGGGCAGCGTCTCCAGGGCTGCGGCCATAACACCGGGGCCCGAGACGCCTACGTTGATGACGGCGTCGGCCTCGCCACCGCCGTGGACGGCGCCCGCCATAAACGGGGAGTCCTCGACCATGTTGGCAAAGCAGACAAACTTGGAAGCGCCGACGGAATCCTGGTCGGCCGTGAGTCTAGCGGCATCGATGATGGTCTGGGCCGCCATAAGCACGGCGTCCATGTTGATGCCAGCGCGCAGGTTAGCAACATTGACGCTGGAGCAGACGCGGCTGGTGGTAGCGAGCGCCTGGGGGATGGACTGGATAACGCGGCGATCGGCGTCGCCGATGCCCTTCTGGACGAGTGCGGAGAAGCCGCCCAGGTAGTCGATGCCGAGCGTCTCGGCCGCGCGGTCGAGGGCGTGCGCGATAGGGGTGAGGTCCTCATCCTTGCAGCAAGCGGCGATCTGCGCCACCGGGGTAACGGAGACGCGCTTGTTGACGATGGGGATACCGTACTCGCGCTCGAGGTTCTCGGCGGTCTCGACCAGATGCTCAGCCGTGTGCGTCACGTGGTCGTAGATCTTCGTGCACATGCGGTCGAGGTTCTCGTCACCGCAACCCATGAGCGAAACACCCATGGTGATGGTCCTGATGTCGAGGTTCTGTTCCTCAACCATGCCGCGGGTTTCCGCGATTTCTGCGGGCGTGATCGCCATCCTTGCGCTCCTATCTGCCAAAACGAGCATAGTCTTATCTATTTTAACGTGCCGCACGTGCCAGGTGGCGCGTGCGGCACGTTTTAGTGCTCGGTTGTTTCCGTTGTGTTACTGCCCAAAGACCTCTTCGGCGATACGCGCGCTCTCGGCGGCGTCCTTGGCGTAGTAGTCCGCGCCAATCTGCTTGGCGTATTCGGGGGTGAGCACGGCGCCGCCCACGATGATCTTGACGCCCGGCACCTCGGCATGAAGCAGCTTGATGGTCTCCTCCATGGCCACGACGGTGGTAGTCATAAGCGCCGAGAGGCCGACGAGCTTAATGTCACGCTCCTTGACGGTCTTGAGCACCTCCTGCGGATCGACGTCGCGACCCAGATCAAAGACGGTGTAGCCGTAGTTGTCGAGCAGCATCTTGACGATGTTCTTACCGATGTCGTGGATATCGCCCTTAACGGTGGCCACGCAGATCTTGCCCTTGTCGGCAATCTCGCCGGCGGGCATCAGGCGCTTGATGGTGTCGAAGCCCACGCGCGCGGCCTCGGCCGAGGCCATGAGCTGCGGCAAGAAGAACTTTCCCTGGTCAAAGAGGACTCCGACCTCATCGAGGGCGGGGATAAAGTGGTTGTTGATGAGGTCCATAGCGTCGTGGTCGGCCAGCAGGCGCTCGGTCTCGGCCGCGATCTCGCCTTTGCGGCCCGAGACGACCATGTGGCGGATGGGGTCGTCGTTGCCGTCGGTGCCAGCGGTGCCAGCAGCGGGCACGGTGTCGGTCGATGCGGCCTGAGCCGCTGCCGGGTTGGCGGCGATCTTGTACGGATCGGTCCAGCCGGCATAGCGCTCGATGTATCCGGTCGAGCCCTCGTCCTCAACGCTCAGGACGCGATAGCTGTAGACGGTGTCCATAAAGCGCTTGGAGCCCGGGTTCATGATGGGGGCGTCCAGGCCCGCGCCAAAGGCGGCGGCCAAAAAGACCGAGCCCAGCAGCGGCCGCGCGGGCAGACCAAAGCTGATGTTCGACACGCCGAGCGCGCATTTGACGCCCAGGCGCTCCTTGCACAGGGACATGGCGCGCAGGATCTGCTCGGCCTGGCGTTGATTGGTCGAGGCGGTCATGACCAGACAGTCGATGAGGATGCGGTCCGGGCCGATGCCGTAGCGGGCGGCCTCGGCCACGATGCGCTCAGCGATGGCGAAGCGAGCCTCGGCGGTATCGGGGATGCCGCCTTCGTCGAGCGTAAGGCCGACGACGTTGGTGCCGTAGTGGGCGACCAGCGGAAAGATCTCATCCATGATCTGCTGCTTGCCATTGACCGAGTTGATGATGGGCTTGCCGGCGTAGCGGCGCACGGCGGCCTCGACGGCTGCGGGGTCGGTGGAGTCGATCTGCAGCGGCAGCAGCGTGGAGCCTTGGAGCTGCTCGGTCGCTTGCTGGATAATCTTGACCTCGTCGATCTCGGGCAGGCCCACGTTAACGTCCAGGATATCGGCGCCCTGTTCTTGCTGGCTGATGCCCTGACTTACGACGTAGTCCAGATCGCCGTCGCGCAGGGCCTGCTGCAGGCGCTTTTTGCCGGTGGGATTGATGCACTCGCCGATGACGGCAATCTTGTGGCCATCGCAGGGAAGGTCCACGACCGTCTGGGCGCTCGTGACCGACATGCTGGGCTTGCGGTGACGCGGACTGGGCGTGTGGTTGTCGATAAGCGTGCGCAAGGCCGCCATGTGCGCGGGCGTGGTGCCGCAGCAACCGCCCACGACGCTCACGCCATCCTTGATCATGCCGGCGACGGCCGCGGCGTACTCGGGCGCCTGGATATCAAAGACGGTGTTGCCGTCGTCGTCCACGCGGGGCAGTCCCGCATTGGCCTGCACCATAACGGGCTTGTCGGTGACGGTGAGCATGCGCGCGGCGAGTCCTCGGAGCTCGGCCGGGCCCTGGCTGCAGTTGATGCCAAGGACGTCGGCGCCGATGGCGTCGAGGGTGATGGCGGCGACCTCGGGGCTCGTGCCCAAGAAGGTGCGGCCGTCTTCCTCAAAGGTCATGGTGGCAAAGACGGGCAGGTCGGAGTTCTCGCGGCAGGCGAGGACTGCCGCCTTGATCTCGGCAAGATCGGTCATGGTCTCGATAATAAAGAGGTCGACGCCCGCAGCGACGCCGGCGCGCACCTCCTCGGCAAAGAGGTCGTAGGCCTCGTCAAAGTTGAGGGTGCCCAGGGGACGCAGCAGGGCGCCGATGGGGCCGATGTCGCCGGCGACGTAGCGGGCACCGGCCTCGCGGGCGCAGGTGACTGCCGCGGCAAAGACGTCTGCCACGGTGGCAGCGCCGTCGAGCTTGTGAGCGTTGGCGCCAAAGGTGTTGGCGGTGATCACGTCGCAGCCGGCCTCGACGTACTGACGCTGGATATCGGTGATGACCTGGGGCTCCTCAAAGTTGAGCAGCTCGGGCAGGGCTCCGGCTTTCATGCCGGCCGCCTGCAGCATGGTGCCCATGCCGCCGTCGAACAGCAGATGCCCCGTGCCCTCGATGGCCGCACGCAGGCGATCGTCCTTAATGCGCAGATCGTCGATCGTGCGCGTCTTGTACGTGGCACCGTTGCGACGTGCGGCATCAACGGGTGCCGCCAATGCAGTGCCGTCAGAATCATGAGTGATAAGCGGAGTAAACATCGAGGGCTCCTAATGGCTGGAATAGCAGGTGGTGTGGGCGGCGCGGAAGCGGCAGTGCTCACGCATGCGGCAGATATTGCAGGTGGGGCGGCTCTGGGCGTCGTGGACTTCGCCGTCAAACAGACCGATCACCGCGGTCACGCTCTTGGTGGGCATGAGCAGGCTGGTGGGGGTCACGGTAAGTCCAATGAGGCGCGTGGCGTTGAGTGCATCCACGATTGAGCGCTGGGCCGAGAGCGGGCAGTCGCCATAGCCGGGACTAAAGCGCCAGTTACCGGCGAGCCCGTGTGCAGCGGCCGCAGCCTTGACCTGCTGGTCCATCTGCTCGATGGCGGCTTCTACATAGGCAGAGCATGCGGCGTCGAGCACGGCGCCTTCCAGAGGCTGCTGGGCTCCCGTGGTACGCAGACGACGCTCAGCGTCCATTCCGAGGGTGCATGCCATGAGTGCGGCAAAGCGGGCGTCCTTAAGGTGGCGATAGATATCACGACCCCGCAGCTCAACATTGGTGCCAACCAAGCGGATGCAGGGCTCGCCCTGCTCGTCGATGCTCGTGGCATCGACGGCAAACACGCGTCGCACGCCGCGGGGCTCGATATCCAGCTCCAGACGCTCAACGACAAGCTCAATTCGACGTGACAGCTCGGGCTCAATCTGCTGGCCGCCGTAGCCCAGATACCGCAGCATCTCGGCACGGTCGACACGAGGGTGGTGGGCAGCGTCGATACGGTAAAGCGCCGGCGACGCAAGGTCGGCCGGCACTTCTACAACGGTTGTATCGACGTGCGGTTTTTCCATTACCCCAGGCGCTCCATAATGGTCGCGGCGATTGCAGGACGGTTCATAGTGTACAGGTGCAGACCGTCGGCACCGTGCTCCTTAAGGTCGCAAAGCTGACGAGCAGCATAATCTACACCGGCCGCCTGCAGGCTCTCGGGGTCGTTCTCGTACTTGGCGAGGATCTTGATGACGGGGGAGGGCAGCGACGCGCCGCACATAAAGACCATGCGGCTGATCTGCGACTTGCCCATAAACGGCATGATGCCCGCGGTGATGGGCACGGTGATGCCGGCCTTGTCGGCGAGCTCGCGGAAGCGATAGAAGCACTCGTTATCAAAGAAGAGCTGTGTCACAAAGAAGCTTGCGCCGGCATCTTGCTTTTGCTTGAGGTGCTCGACCGAGAGGTTGAGATCCTCGCAGGCAATGTGACCCTCGGGGTAGGCTGCGGCGCCCACGCAAAAGCCGGCGTCGACGAGCTCGGGGATGAGGTCACGGGCGTAGGCGTAGTCGGAGGCGGGCTTGTCGTCCTCAGCCGCGCCAGCGGGCAGGTCGCCGCGCAGGGCCAGCACGTTTTCCACGCCGGCCGAGCGATACTCGTCGATCTTGGCGGCGATATCGGCATGTGTGCGGCCAACGCAGGTGAGGTGCGCTACCGAGGGCGTATCGAATTCGCTCGTAATCATATGTGCAATGGGGGCGGTGGTGGCACCGTTACCCGAGCCGCCAGCGGAACAAGTGACCGAGACAAAGCTCGGTGAAAGCTTGCACAGGTTGCCTGCCACCTCGCGAGCCGTATCGAGGGTAAGCTCACCCTTGGGCGGGAACATCTCAAACGAAATGGGCGTGGTGCCTTGGGATGCTGCCTGCTTAAAAACCTCGTCGACGCGCATATCGTGCTCCTTTAGATACGTAATAGTGTGATGTGTTGTAAGGATTCTACAGCACCACTGTGTCACGGTGGAGTTTCACTCGCTATTCGGGGATACCAATCAAAGATGCCTTGCTATCGACATTCCCTATAGCAGAGCGGTCAATCTAGGATGGGGCTATAAAGACTGGTATCTGATGCGAAATACCAGTTAATAGAGCCCCATCCCAAATTGACTACCCTTAAACCATGGGGAGAGGTCTGCAATTTATACAGTTGATTGGCTGTTGAGGGCGGCAACGCCGCCGCGATGCGGTAACCTCATTGATTGGTTTCGTGACAGCAACATAACGGTAATGTTGCGGAAACACGACGAGCCTAATCTATGACTCGTTCGTTAGTAATCAACACCGCTTCTCACGCGGTGCCGATACGAAGGGAGTTCCGTATGGCCGAACTTACTGACCGCTTCGGGACCATGGTGTTCTCTGAGGAAGTCATGAAGGACTACCTCCCCAAGGACATTTGGAAGCGCCTTGCTGCAACCCTCGAGGACGGTGAGCCGCTCGACCTGGATGTGGCCAACGCCGTTGCCCATGCCATGAAGGTCTGGGCCATCTCCAAGGGCGCGACACACTACGCGCACTGGTTCCAGCCGCTTTCGGGCATTACTTCCGAGAAGCACGACAGCTTCCTCGAGCCCAACCACGACGGCACCGCCATTACCAAGTTTACGGGCAAGAACCTCATCCAGGGCGAGCCCGATGCTTCCAGCTTCCCCAACGGCGGCCTGCGCGCCACCTTCGAGGCCCGTGGCTACACCGCTTGGGATCCCACCAGCCCCGCCTTTATCAAGGACGATGTCCTGTGCATCCCCACGGCTTTCTGCTCCTACACGGGCGAGGCCCTGGACAAGAAGACCCCGCTGCTGCGTTCCATGACTGCGCTCTCGCGTGAGTCCAAGCGCGTTTTGGCGCTGTTTGGCAAGACCCCCAAGAAGGTCGTTCCTTCCGTGGGCGATGAGCAGGAGTACTTCCTGATCAAGAAGGACGCTTACCGCAAGCGCAGGGACCTGGTCATCACCGGTCGCACCCTCTTTGGCGCTGCCCCCTGCAAGGGCCAGGAGCTCGAGGAGCACTACTTTGGCGCTATCCGCCCCACCGTCTCGGCCTATATGAAGGACCTGGACGATGAACTGTGGGCGCTTGGCATTCCTGCCAAGACCAAGCACAACGAGGTCGCTCCCTGCCAGCATGAGCTCGCCCCTGTCTACGGCGAGGTCAACGAGGCCATCGACCAGAATCTGGTCATGATGGAGAAGATGAAGCTCATCGCCTCCCGCCACGACTTGGTCTGCCTGCTGCACGAGAAGCCCTTCGAGGGCATCAACGGTTCGGGCAAGCACAACAACTGGTCGCTTGGCACCGAGTCCGAGAACCTGCTCGACCCGGGCGACACCCCGCTCGACAACCTGCAGTTCATTGTCTTCCTCACCGCGGTGATCGAGGCCGTCGATAACTATCAGGAGCTCCTGCGTGCCTCCGTTGCCTCGGCCGGCAACGATCATCGTCTGGGCGCCAACGAGGCTCCTCCGGCGATTATGTCTATCTTCCTGGGCGACCAGCTTACCGAGGTCGTCGAGAAGATCATCGATGGCAAGGCTTCCGTCCATGCCACGCGCGGCGTGCTCGACCTGGGCGCTGATACCCTGCCCAAACTGATGCAGGACAACACCGACCGCAACCGCACCTCCCCGTTCGCCTTCACCGGCAACAAGTTCGAGTTCCGTGCCTGCGGCTCCGAGCAGAACGTCTCCGACTCCAACCTGGTGCTCGATGCCGCCGTTGCCAAGTCGCTCAAGTCCTTCGCCGATGAGCTCGAGGATACGCCCGAGGATAAGTTCCAGGACGCCGCGCTCGAGTACTGCAAGAAGGTGCTGACCGATCATCAGCGCATCCTGTTCTCCGGCGACGGTTACTCCGACGAGTGGCCCATCGAGGCCGAGAAGCGCGGCCTTGCCAACAACAAGACCACGGCCGACGCTCTTCCCGCCTTTGTTTCCGATAAGGCTATCGCGCTCTTTGAGGAGACGGGCGTCCTGACCAAGGCCGAGGCCCAGTGCCGCTACGACTGCAAGCTCGAGAAGTACAACAAGCTCATGAACATCGAGGCCACCACGATGGTTCGCGAGGCGCGTCGTACCTATCGCCCGGTCATTACCGCCTATGCCACCAAGGTCGCTAAGGGCCTTGAGACTATTCGTGCCGCTGGTGCGGAGGCCGCCATGCAGTGCGAGCAGAACACGCTCAACAAGCTCTGCAACGGTATCACCACCATCAACGACTCCATCAAGGCGCTCGACGCCGTGCATCAGAAGGCCGAGGCCCTCGATGGTCAGGAGCAGGCCAACGTGTATGCGCACGAGGTCGTTCCCACTATGGATGCGCTGCGCGCCGCCGTGGACGCCATGGAGGAGATCGTGGCTGCCGACTACTGGCCGGTCCCGACCTACGACGACATTCTGTTCTACGTGTAGAGCGTAGCTGACATATCGTCACGGTATTGAGCCGGGGTCCGCATCGAGCGGGCCCCGGCTATTTGTTTGCGAAGGACGCTTT
>URBS01000052.1 GCA_900546085.1 uncultured Collinsella sp. | reverse complement strand
CGGCCTAGTCGCTATTTAGGGCGTCCAAGATTTGGGACGCAGTTCACACAAACGTGAGGCGGGCCGTTTTCGATTGAGCAATCACGCAGCGACGTGATGAGCCAAGTTAATCCACGCGCTTGTCGCCCATAAAGAAGAGCGCCACCGTACCAGGTCCGGTATGCGAGCCAATCAGAGTACCGATATCATTGATCTCAATCTTGCCTTTAAGCAGCGCCGCAACTGCCTCGGCATCCTCGCGGCACGCCGAGTGCGACATGATGCACTTACCCGAATAATCCACACCGTCCTGCACGTGTACCATCATGGTCTTAGCCATCTCGGAAATCGCGCGCTTCTTAGTGCGAATCTTCTCACGTGGCGACAGCCCACCTTCGCAATCGACCGTCATAAGCGGGCAAATCTTAAGCGCCGTGCCGATGATCGCGCTCGCAGCCGAAATGCGACCGCCGCGCAGGTAGCTCGACAGATCGGTCGAAAAGAACCAGTGGTGCAGGTTGAGTTTATGCTCCTCAATCCAAGCGGCAGTCTCGTCGAGCGAAGCGCCGCTATCGCGAACGTCGGCGGCACATTCCGCCAGCAGGCCAAAGCCCGAAGACGCCGCCAGCGAATCGATGACGCGAACCTTGCCGCCCTGGGGATAGCGATCCGCGAGCATCTGCGCCGCAACGCAGGCCGATCCATACGTGCCCGAAATACCAGACGACAACGTCAGGTGCAGCACGTCTTTACCCTCGGCAACAAACGGCTCCCAAAACTCCTCGTACTCACCCACGCTCACCTGAGATGTCTTGGGCATGGCGCCCGCGGCAATCTGAGCAAAAAACTTGTCCGGCGTAATCGACTGATACAGATCGTCCGTATAGACAACATCGTCGATCTCGTAATGAAAACACACGACAGGGATATTGCGCGACGCAAAGAACTCACGGGTTCGGTCGGCGGCGGATTCACAGGTCAGGACAAAATCACTCATATGAGGCTCCTTACTCATTGCTGCGCAAATTATCGCACAGTGAGCCTACATACGGTACATATGTCCACTATTTACCAAATCGAAGCAATAATAGCGAACATCTTTACCACCATCGTCTCCACCGGTCCCACGCATAAATAACTGAGAAAACACCTTCTGTCGTCTCCACTCAACCGCCATATCTACCTCAACTAAATCGATTTACCAAACCGTTCAGCCGACAATTCAGCCGCTGGCGCAAAATCGAAACAAAAGCGGCGCATACTGATAAACGTTTGACGCTGTTTATCAGTTTTACCAGCCCCATCGGAAGGTGTTTCATGGTCGCATTCGATCGCAACCCGCAAGACTTCAAGTATCTGCGCCTGCTGTCGAGACAGTTCCCCACCGAACAATCCGCGTTTACCGAAATTATCAACCTCTCGGCCATCCTCAACCTACCCAAGGGCACCGAGCATTTTATGAGCGACGTGCACGGCGAGTACGAAGCCTTTATGCACATCCTCAATAACTGCTCGGGCGTCGTGCGCGAACATGTCGACGAGATCTTTGGCGACACGCTCTCCTTTGACGAAAAGGGCGAGCTGTGCACGCTCATCTACTACCCGCGCGAGAAGATCGACCTGGTCCGCAGCCGGCGCGAGGACTCGCCCACCTGGTACAAGACGATGCTTGACCAGCTCATTGTGGTTGCCCGCTCGCTTTCGAGCCGCTACACGCGCTCCAAGGTGCGTAAGGCCATCCCGCGCGACTACGCCTACATCATCGACGAGCTGCTGCACACGCATCCGGACGAGAACAACTATCGCGTGCGCTATCACGAGCGCATCGTGGAGTCCATCCTGGAGACCGCCAGCGCCGACGACTTTATCGAGTCGCTCGCTTCGCTCATCAAGCGCCTTGCCGTCGACCACCTGCACCTGGTGGGCGACATCTTCGACCGCGGCGGTGGCGCGGCCAAGATTATGGACCGCCTGCTCACCTACCATTCGCTCGACATCCAGTGGGGCAACCACGACCTGCTGTGGATGGGCGCTGCGGCCGGTGAGCCAGCCTGCATCGCCACGGTATTGCGCAACAACCTACGCTACGACAACTACGAGATTCTAGAGAACGACTACGGCATCTCGCTGCGTGAGCTTGTTGCCTTTGCCGATGCCACCTACACCGCCGGCGAGTCCATCACCCCGCTGATCAAGGCCATCAACGTGCTGCTCTTTAAGCTCGAGGGCCAGATTATCCAGCGCCACCCCGAGTTCGATATGACCGACCGCCTGTTACTCGACAAGATCAATCACGACACCGGCACGGTCACGCTCGCCGACGGCAGCGTGTGGCCGCTCACGACCAACGACTTCCCCACCGTCGACCCGGCGGACCCCTATACGCTCACGTCTCAGGAGCAGCACATCATCGACAAGCTCGTGTCCGAGTTTGTCACCGCCGATCACCTGCATCGACATATCGATTTCCTCTATTCCCACGGCTCGATGTACAAGGTCGCCAACGGCAACCTGCTGTTCCATGGCTGCGTGCCGCTCAACGAAGACGGCACCTTTAGCAGCATGAACTGCCTGGGCACCTGGCACGCTGGCCGCGATTATCTTGATTTTTGCGACCACATCGCCCGCCGCGCCTGGCGCGTGGGCGACCGCGACGCCCTCGACTGGATGTGGTACCTGTGGATCGGCTTTAACTCACCCGCCAGCGGACGCCTGGTGCGTACCTTTGAGCGCGCCTATATCGCCGATAAGAGCACCTGGGTCGAGCCGATGGACCCGTATTTTACGCTTACCAAGTCGCCCTCGGTCTGCGACGACATCATGCGCGAGTTTGGCGTCGCGCCCATGGCATGTTCACCGACCGGTCACATCATCAACGGCCACACGCCCGTTAAAACCACCAAGGGCGAGCAGCCCATCCGCGCCGAGGGCAAGCTGCTGGTCATCGATGGCGGCTTCTGCCGCGCTTACCATCCCAAGACGGGTATCGCCGGCTATACGCTCATCTCGAGCTCACGCGGCTGCCGTCTCAAGTCGCACCGAGCCTTTACGACGGTTGCCGAGGCACTCACGCGCAACGTGGACATCGAAAGCGAGACCAACCGTTTTGACCAAGCAGACCGTCGCCGCATGGTGAGCGACACCGATTCCGGAGCCAAGATCCGCAGCCAGATCCAAGACCTGCGCCAGCTGCTCGATGCATATAGAAACGGTGCTATCGAGGAGCGCGCCTAACCCCACCCGCGGGGATTGGCTAAACTGTGCCAAGTTTGTCATCCCCGCGGCGCTTCGGCGCCAGCTTAAGGCAGGTACCATGCAAAAGCTCCTTGCGCAGATCATGAAGTTTGGCGTCGTCGGTGTCATTGCCACGATCATCGACTTTGGCATTATGAATCTGCTCCACTACGGTCTGGGCCTCAACATCCTAATCGCCAATACCAGCGGCTTTATCGTCTCGCTCATCTTTAACTACCTCGCAAGCATGAAGTACGTGTTTGCGCACAAGGAAGGCATGAGCCGCCGCCGCGAGTTCATTATCTTTGTCGTGCTGTCCGTGATCGGCCTGGCACTCAACGACGGTATCGTGCTGACACTCAACGCCGGTCTGGGGCTCGAGGCCAATATCGCCAAGATCTGCGCCACCGCGCTTGTCATGGTCTACAACTTTGTGACCCGAAAGATCTTCCTGGAGGGCGACGAGACCAAATAGCTCGACACCCCTGCAGCATTACGGCGCCCACGGACGACGCGCGCTCAGCGCAGTATCGTCCGTGGGTGCCGCTCGTTTACGGGCAAATTTTCAACGTTTGCGGATTAGCACTTGATAATTTGGCGAGTTCGTATAGTTCTTGGCAAAGACCTTACGTTTCCCTTGCAAAAGCTCTAAAGTATCCTCTGCTCGATTCATCAACGCATTGGATGTGATTACGTGCGCAAGGCACTGGCACAACCTCATACTAAGCAGTTCCTCAAGTTCGCTGTCGTGGGCCTTATCTCCTTTGGCATCGACTGGGGTATGCTCATTGCGCTCGTCGAGCTGTTCCACCTCGACTTTTTGATGAGCACCACGATCTCGTTCATCACGTCCGTCGTGGTCAACTACTGGCTCAGCATGAAGTACGTGTTCGACCATCGCGAGGGCATGAGCCGCAAGCGCGAGTTCACGATCTTCACCATCCTGTCGGTGATCGGTTTGGGTCTCAACGACCTGTACATGTTTGTGGGCGTCACGTTCTTGAGCATCGGCTACCAAGCCATGAAGGCCATCGCCACGTTCCTCGTCACCTGGTACAACTACTTCAGCCGCCGCTTCTTCCTTGAGGGCGCACGGTCGTAGTCGATTCACTATTTGCTTGAATGTATAACCGGTTGGAATTCCCATTCCAACCGGTTTTTTATTTGTCGAGGTCCCCGGCGACCCAGTCCAATTCGCATGAAAAACGGGCGGCCCGGATGTTTGTCCGAACCGCCCGTTTGGTGCGATATGTCGAGGTCTCTAGCCTGTAACGTAATACCAGACCACGTTGTCGCCGTTGGAGAGAACGTAGTTGCTGCAGGCCGTCATAGGCGTTGTGCCGTTGACGGAGTACATCCAGCCGCTCGTGCCGCCGTACTGTTTCTCGGCCAAACCACCAATCGCGGAGACATACGTGCCGTACGACGAGCCATGTGCGTTGACAGAAAGGCCCAGCGCGCACAGGGCATCGTAGACGGTAGCGCCTTCGTTAAAGGTAAAGGTGCCACCAGAGGACACAGGATTGCCCACAGCGCTCGATGTAACCGAAACCGTCACTGTTACGTAGCTGGACTCCTGCGAGCCGCTCTGGCCGCCCGAGGAGGCGTTTCCACCATTAGAGCTGGAGGCTCCATCAGACGACTGGCCGCCGCCCGAAGAAGCACCGCCAGACACATTGGAAGTATCGCCGGCTCCCGTATTCTGGGCAGCGGATTTATCTCCAGACTTCTTGCCGTCCTGACCATCGGACTTCTTGCTATCCGAGCTTTTATCCGATTCCTTGTTTGAAGACTCGGAATCGTCCTTGGACTCATCTTTTGCGTCATTCGATGACTTGGAATCCTTGGAACTGGCCTCGCCCGAAGTCGTAGTCGAGTCAGACCCCTTGGTGTCCTTGGTGACGACGCTCTCCCCCGTCGCGGTCTGAACGATCCAGTCAATGGACCAGGCGCCGCTCTCGGAAGGATGGACGAAGCCCAGCGATATGACAATCAGCGCAACGCACGCGGCAGTCAGAACGCCAAGGAGCGCTTTGCGCCGTGGGGCGGACGCCGCCGAAGCGGCGCCCTGTTGCTTTGTATCGTCGAACTGAATGAACGAGGAATCTGGTTGCTTGGGGTCAGCGTCCTTGGATTTATTGGACACAGCCCTCACCTACCGACGTTTGGTGAACACGAACACGCCGACGATGGCGAGACCGATGACGCCGGCGGCAACGCCAACAATGGCGAGCGGGTTGGTGCCAGCCTCCTGCTCGGAGGCACTAGAGGACTTCTTAGCAGTGGTCGTGGAAGCAGCACCCGTATCGGACTTGGAATCGGACTTCTTGTCGGACTTGCTGTCCTTCTTGTCAGACTTCTTGTCAGACTTCTTCTCGTCCTTCTTATCGGACTTATCGGTGTCCTTCTTGTCGGACTTGTTGTCCTTGGTCTCGGTCTTGGTCGACACCGTCGTCTTGGTCGTCGGCTTATGACCCGGGGCGATAGCGCCGCCGGCCTGCTGGCCCTTCGTGCCGGAGCCGGAACCCGTGCCCGTGCCAGCACCGGAGCCGTTGCCAGCGCCGCCGTTGCCGCCATTAGTGCCAGAACCGCCATTACCGCCAGGGTTGGTGGCATTCTTGGTCCACTTGGCATACAGCGTCAGATCGGCCGTCACCGGCGTACTGAAGTCATACGCCTGCGTGCAAGCCTCATCGGTATACCAACCGTCGAAAGTGTAGCCATCGCGCGTCGGATCGGCCGGCTTGACCAGCTTGCCATCGGCCGCAGCAACAAACTTAGTGTCGCAAGCAGACCCGCCGTTGGAATTAAAGGCAACCGTCCAAGACTCAACAGCCCCGAGCTTGAACAGCGTACCCGAATCATTGATGTAGTACAGGTTGCCAGAAGCATCGGCAATGACCGGAGAGTCACAGTACTGGTAATGGCCAGCCGCATCATAAATCTGCGTCGCCTCTGCATCACCGAGCGTATAGCGATACACGCCACCACCAGCAGAATAGTTGACGTAATCCTTGCTATCCGCGCTGTTCACGGTGAAGTACACGTAGGTCTTGCCGCCCTGAACACTCACCAGCGGAGTAGCGGCAATACCGTTGAGGCCAGCCGGCAGCGCCTTGCCGTCGGCAGCAGCGACCATCGTGGTCTTACCCGTCTTCAGGTTATAGAGAACCAGAGCAGAGCCAGTAGCCGTCTGCCCACCGACAATCAGATTGTCGCCAGACACCGCAGGGGCGCTCAGATTATTCGTAAGGCCCAGATCAACCGTCTTCTGTTCACTCAGCACGCCCTTTGCCGAAAGCGAAATCACATGGAGCTTTCCGTCGTGCGTCATCTGATAGAAGGTCGAACCATTGGACGGATCGGCAATGCAATCGGCATTTGCGACAGCGCCGAGCTTCATGGCCGAAACGACATTGCCCGTCGTCTTATCAATGCACTTAAGCGTGCCCGCGCTCGTAGGAACAATGGTGTACTTATCCGTCAGCGCAGCGCCAGTCCAATAATAGCCCTCGGAAGGGTCAATGTTCTGCCAAGAGACTTCGCCCGTGGCAATCTTGATACGCTTCAGGGAGCCGTTGCCGTAGGTCGCGTTGTAGTTCTCGTCATACGAAATATCGACCGTACCAACATAGACATACTCGCCGTCCGAAACGACGGTGCAGGAGCTCTGCGTCAAGTCCGTCAAACCAGGCGTCAGCCACTTGCAGATCAGCTTGTCTGCAGTAATCGCCTGGACCGCACCGCCGTTGAGCGGAACGATGATAAGGCCGTTGGTATAGATCGGACGAGAGGTATAGCTCACCTTGGAGGCAAGCGGCGCAGAGGCAACCTTTTTGCCCGTGGACGAATCGATCTTAATGAGCTCGTTCTCGGTCGCGATGTACACAAAACCGTTAGCGATGACAGGCTCGCTGCAGTTGGCATACTGCTGGCCAGACTCGGCCTTCCAATCGAAGGCCCACTTAAGACCGGCGGCCTGCGCAGGCGTCTTGGCATCCGTTACGGTCGAACCGTTGCCACTGTTGCCGTAGCCGGCCCACTCGGCATCCCAATCAGGAGTCGTCGCACTCGGGTCCACGACAATCTTGTCGGGATCGGGCATGGGCGAATCGTCGGTGGTATAGGCAAGCGTAACCTTATCGTCGCTCTTGAGCGTAATCTGATTGGCGCAGAGAGATGAGGGCTCTCCGTTGATAAACAGACGCCAATATTTCTTGGTCGCACCATCCCAGGCATACGGCTTGTGATCGAACGGCGAGTTGATGGAATTGAGGAGCCAGTACTCACCACTCTGGGAGCCGTTGTACGTAACGCCCTTGGCCTTCAGGACCGTCTCAATAAGGTTCTGGGCAGTAGAGCCTTCGGGCAAAGAAACACTGCTTGCCGAGCCCCAGCAAGTATTGTTGCCGTTGACATCGGGGCCGACAACATCGACAGACCCAAGAACCTGACCGGGGAGGGCATCGGCGTCAGCACCATACATAAAGGTGACGGCGTCGCCCTCTTGGAGCTCGTAGTTGCCGGCACCGACCGTGACGGACTTGCCATTTACATAGAATTGCCAATAACTGCGGGTCGCAGGATCATACTTATAGGTCTTACCGTCAAGCGGCGATTTAATGCCGCTGAGGTACCAGCCCCAAGACTCTTCACTAGCAACGAGATCAAGACCAGTCTGCTCCAGCAGATCCTTGGCAGTAGAGCCCGCCTTGAGACTCATCTGACCCGTCGAAGCCCAAACCTGCTGCTTGCCGTCCTTGTCCTTGCCAAGCACCTGAACGGAAGCATGGACAGAATCGGACGGCAACTGGTCGCCCCAGCCACCGTAGAACCACGTGACGGTATCGCCGGCATGGATGGTGACATTGTCCGCCGTATAGTCACTCGACTTGCCGTTGATAAACAGCCGCCAATAGGTCGAATAATCGAGCGGCGTACCCAGCTCAACACCGTTGTACTTAAGGCTCAGAATAAAGGAGCCCGCAGCAACGGCGTCAATATCATTCGCCTCAAGCGCGACCTTCGTAAGGTCAAGTGCGCTCGAGCCGGACGTCACCACATACTGCGCGTTATCGACCCAAGTCTGAGTCTTGCCCTGGGCATCGCGACCAATGACGGTCACATTTGCGGCAACCTGGTCCTTAACGACAGGGGACGCGCTACCAGCCGTATAGGCAAACTCAATCTTCTGCCCCTGGGTGAGCTTAACGCCGCTCGCGCCAACCGAGGAAGACGCGCCGTCGACGAACAGCTGCCAGTAGGCATAAGTCGCCGGATCGAAGGCAAGCGTGCGGCCATCACTCGGGGACGTGATGCTTTCGAGGTAGAAACCGTATGCCGTGTTCGGATCGTATTTCGCCTTGAAGCCCGTCTTCTGCTGCAGCTTAACGAAGGCGTCCGCAGCCGTCGAGCCCTCGTCGAGCTTGAGCTGCGTAGGTGCCACCCAGGTCTGAGCCTTGCCGTCGGCATCGGTGCCGATAATCGAGAACGAGACCTCGACTTGCTTCTTGGCGACATCGCCGGTTTCTGTCGGGTTCTCTGTCTGGACGGCAGCCGCGGCGGCAGATCCTGCTTGGCCAGTGGGCGCCGTCGAAGACTGCTCGCTCGCAGCAGGGCTCTCCCCCGTCGCCGAGCCTTCGTCGCCAGTTGCTGCCTCTGTTATGGCTGCACTGGCTGCAGGCGCGCCCTCGGAATCCGAAACCTCGGCGTTGCCCTGGTCGGCAGCACCATCCGCAGCCACCGTGCCCTCACTCGGCGTCGTAGCCTGAGCCACAGCCTCGGCAATGCCCTCGGCGCCCTCGGCCCAAAGTTGCGCCGGCGTGGTGCCAAAAGCCATGGCAAAAGCCAGGAACGCCACCAGACCGCGCTTGGCTACGCCACGGGCAATCGCTCCATGACGACGCCACGAGACGCGCTGGCGCTCGTCCACAAACATATCCATTTGCCTCCCATTGTCTGTACTTGGAGCGTTGCCTTGAGGTTGCCCCACGTCATCGCGCATGTTGCGCTCGAGTTCCCCCATCGGGGTCCCCCTTCCCTCCAGAGCCCTATGCACACCGGCGGCATACGCCGCAGCCGCATGCAAGATGGGAGGCGATCCGACTTAACCTTAACGACTCGGGCACGTCGTCCGATCTGCGACGCGAACATCCCGAGCCAAGAGGAATTACGGTTACTGGTACAGCCGGGGACTTGCACCCCAATTCTCCCAAACGCGCAGGTAAACCGCGTATTCATGCGTCTCCGCACCACCATCTAGGCCATCGATTGTTACCGTCAAAATGGTATCACGCAAAAGGGCCTCGCACGCAGGCGAAGCCCAAGGTAAAAGCTATTGTTTGCGATAGGAAAATGCGGTGACGGTCGCGGCCTCTAGTGCTTGCCGCCGTGACTGTTGAGCCAGATATTGCGGCCCAGCATAAGCGCCAGCACCAGTGCGCTAACGTAGCCCATAAAGCCAATGACCGGGATACCAAACACAACCGGCTCGATGCGCGCGTAGTACACCACCGACGAGCCGATAAACAGGCCGGCAATCACAATTGCCATCGACATGCGGTCGATAATTCCACCCAGCTGTCGCAGCGCCTTATCGCTGCTCATGATCTGCGTGTTCACCTTAAGCTGGCCGCGCGTGAGCATGCGCGATGCCAAGCCCAGATACTCGGCCGCCTCGAGCGAGCCTTTTGCTGCGCGATAGCTGCTCGCGGCAAGATCGCGCCCCATTTCGCGGACGCGCACATAGGTGCTCTTCTCGTTTTTGATGTGCGTCTGGATGATCTGGATCATGTTGACGTTGGGCATGTACTCGGTCAGCAGGCCCTCGAGCGTCACCATGCCGCGGGCGAACATCGTGACCACACTCGGCAGCTCAACGTCATTTTTGCGCGCCAGATTGAGCAGCGAGGTCAAAAACTCGCCGATATCAAGGTCCTTCAGGTCAAGGCCCGCAAAGTCAGCCACGATAAAGTCCAAATCGGACAAAAAGGCCGAATGATCGAGCTCGCCCGAATCGCCACGCGTCACGGCAAAGCGCATGAGCGAATCCTTGAGCTTGGGCACGTCGCCCTCGGCCACGGCGAAAATCATGTCCTTGACGATGCCACGATCGTGGCTCGACATGCGTCCGACCATGCCCAAGTCGATAAAGTAGACAATGCCGTCCTTGAGGATGATGTTTCCCGCATGCGGGTCGGCATGGAAAAAGCCGTCGTCGAGCACCTGCGTCGAGTAGTCCTCGACGATTGCAGCACCGATCTTTTCCAAGTCATAGCCCTCGGCCACCAAGCGTTCAGGATCGGCGATCGAAATGCCGTCGACGTAATCCATGACCACCACGTGCTCAGTGCACAGGTCCAGATAGGATTTAGGGCACCCCACGCCATGAACGCTCTTATGGAACTCGTAGAAGTCGTTGAGGTTTTTGGCCTCGGCCAAAAAGTTGGTCTCCTCGCGAAACGAGGTCCACAACTCCTCGACTACGCCGTGCAGGTCAACGAATTGATCGGTGTTGACGAACTTGGAAACGATACGCACAACCGAGCGGATGATATCGATGTCCTGTGCCATAACCTGCTGCGCACCGGGGCGCTGCACCTTAACGGCCACGTCCTCGCCCGTCACCAGGCGAGCGCGGTGCACCTGCGCGAGCGATGCGCTACCAAGCGGGTTGGGATCGATCGCGTCGAACATCTCCCCCAGGCGCAGGCCGTATTCTTCTTCCAGACAACTGAGTACGACCTCGTACGGCACCGGCTCCACGTCGGAGCGCAGACGACGCAGCTCGTCGCAAAAGCGTTGCGGCAGAATCTCGGACCGGTTAGCCAGAATCTGCCCCATCTTGACGAACATGGGGCCGAGTTCCTCGAGCAGGCGGCGCAAACGAACCGGCGTGAGGTTGTCCCACACGCGGTACTTTTTGACCAGGCGAACAATCTGCCCGATGCGCTCGCGGCGACCCGCCGGCGTGAGCTGGTATTCTTCATCCGGCGCCATCGCGTCGGGCTCCTCGGGGACCATATCGACAGCGCGCGGCTTCTTGCGAGCGCCCGAGACGGCGGCATCGACCTCATCGACAACCGCCGCCTCGTCACCCAAGGGATCTAGATTGTTGTAATCGGTGGTGGAATCTGCCATCTGCGCTGCTACTCGGCCTCTTCGGTATCCTTCGCATCGTCGGGCTCAACGGACTCGACGGGCACCGAGGTCACGTTGTCCTCGACTGAATCGACGATGTCGCGCACATGGGCCAGGAAGGCCGTGCGCTCGGGGGCGGTCATGACGCGGACGCGAGCCAGAATGAGCTCGTCAAGCACGCGCTGGGCCGCGGTCTCGCCCTGCATACCCAGACGCTCGGTCAGGTCGGAGATGGTGCCACCGGCCTGCTCGAACATGTCGGACACACTGCGGGCGATATCGGGAGCACCTGCGTCCTTGCGCACCTGCTCACCCTTGGTGTTGAGGTCGTCGAGGACCTTCTTGCTACCCTCGATGGCAACGGCGGCGGCGCCGAAGCCCACGTTGATGGCGCCGTTAACAAGCTGATCGAGTTTCATAACCATGGTTGTCTCCAATCACAAACAACTGCATTGGCGTTCTTGTACCCAAGATTGAGTGAAAGCGACAAAGCGTTTTAGCGCTATTCGATCGACGGGAGATCCCTACCTCACGTTGTCGTTCATCGCGAAAGAGTTCTTCATGGCGCAGCTCGTGGTATAGAGCACCTTGCCCAACAGGGCATCGGTTTCTACACGAACACGCTCGGCAAACTCCTCGTTGGCGCGGGCGAGCTCGGCAGGCACCTCGGCCTCGGGCAGGGTAGCTACGGCGGCGTCGACGTCATGAATCTGCTTGTGGCCCATGCCGCCGACCTTCTCCTGATAATCCTCGACTGCGCGGCCGCACTCATGGAAGCGGACGTCGGCCAGCGCGCCGATCAGGCGGTTGGCCCAGTAGAAGTTTTCGGACGTCACGCGAGCCTGCGTGTCGGCAAAGTACTCGGGCATGGTCTCGACGTTGGCGTACAGCGGAACCAGCGCGTTAAACGAGTTGGAGCCAAAGGCCATCCACTGCACGGCGCGGTAGGCCGGATGCGCATAGGGGCGCAGCTGCAGCACAGCGAGCTGGCTGTTGCGGTTGATGCCGATGGGGCGATAGGCGCCACGCGTGGCGGGCGTGCCCTTGCTGCCGTAGCAGTCGTACTCCGTGCCCTGGTAGTGGCTCGAGAGTACGTACTTGATGTCCTCGATGGTCACCTTGCGCTCGGGCACGCGGCTCCAGGGAATATCGTCGCTCTCGGGCGTGTAGTCGGCCTCGGGACCGTCCCACACATCGCTGGGGTTAAGGCAGCGCTGCATATACCAGGCGCGCGGCGTGTTGTAGACGTGGTCGCTGTCGCTGTGCGAGCCAAAGGCCTCGCGCGGGTTGAAGACCGCGGCCGGACCGTCGCCCTCGACGCCCAGCGTCAGGTCCAGATGCCACTCGGCCATCCAAGCGCGCAGGTCGGCGGAGCACATGTGATCGGCCTGGGCGCCCTCGGCGTCATCCAGGTCAAAGCTGTCGATACCCAGCTGGTTGGGCATGGTCACATAGGCGTCGTCAGGCACGCGCTTGGCGATCCAGTGGTGACCGCCGATGGTCTCCAGCCACCAGATCTCGTCCACGTCGCTAAAGGCGATGCCGTTGTTCTCGTAGGTGCCATAACGCTCGAGCAGGTCACCCAGAATGCGTACGCCGTCGCGGGCGGATTTGGCATATGGCAGCACCAGGGTCACCATGTCCTCCTCGCCCAGACCGCCGGGCTGCGCCGGAACATAGCCGTCCTCGTCCTCGTTGCCCTTGGCGGGCACGTAGTCGACGAGCGGGTCGGCGCCGCGAACGCGCTCGTTGGTGGTGAGCGTCTCGGTTGCGGACATGCCCACATTGAGCTCGTTGAAACCGGCCTCGGCCCAGATGCCGTGGCCCGGGACAACATCGGGGACGCTCGTGTAGCGCATGGGGTTATCGGGCAGTTCAACGGTCAGGTGACTCAGGACGCTCGTGTAGACGCGCGGCTGTTCGTCGGGATGCACCACGCGCATACGCTTGGGCTCAAACACCCCGTTGGACGAGTCCTCGTTACGCGCGACCAGGGTCGACCCGTCGTAGCTCGCGTTCTTACCAACCAAAATCGTTGTGCACGGCATGCGCATCCTCCTTGAGCGAAGAAATCAAA
>URBS01000051.1 GCA_900546085.1 uncultured Collinsella sp. | reverse complement strand
GAGATCTACACTCTTTCCCTACACGACGCTCTTCCGATCTTCAACCATCCTTTTTACCGACGTTGAACCAGGAAGCGTCTACGTCCTCATCTCGAACTTCGACCAGCACAAGAAAGAAGCCGAGGCGCTCCTCAACTCCATCGAATTCCCCGATGACATGGCAGAGGCAGTTTCCGAGGCGCGCGAAGTCGAGATTTCGAGCATCGAGATCAAGTAACGGGACACCCGCACGCGCCTACGCGCACCAGCGCGCATGCGTCCATTAAAACAACGGGCGCCCAACCCAGGGAGGGCCGACAGCATCGGCCCTCCCCTCTTTTGTGCCCGCGCATATTGCCACTTGTCGGCGCAAATCCGGCACCCAGAATGGGACACATGGCCCACCCGAACGAGCCGCTCGCGCGTACAGTAAAGGCAGGTAATCCATGGGCGGTTACAGATCGAGGAGGACACGACCATGAAAAAGAAGGCCTTTGCGATTCTCACCCTCTGCATCAGTCTCTTTGCCGCAGTTGCCCTGGTGGGCTGCGGTGGCAGCGGCGGCGCTACCGGCAGTGGCGGTGGCGGCGGAGCAGAAAAGCCAGCCGTGGATATGAGGACCGATTTCATTTGGTTTAAGGTCGAGGTGCCCGAGGGCGTCGAAATCACGGACGTCGCAGGCGACACAGCCGACAGAGCCCAGTTTAAGTTCACCGAAAGCGAGCACGCGAGCGACCGCTTCATTCCTGTCTTCGACCCCGACAAGAACGCCGACGAGCTGTTCGACTACGAGGCAAAGTGGAAGGCCAACTCCGGATGGACCGAAAGCGACCCCGTTAAATACAACGGCAAGACCTGGCGCAGTGCTTACTTCACGCACTCGGGCGGCGTAACGACTGAGTACTTCACCGACGTTGAGGGCGGCAGCGTCTACGTGCGCATCGACAACGTCGAGGAGCACAAGGACGCCGTCGAAGCCATGATGAAGTCCCTGGAATTTGCCGATGACATCGCCAAGGCCAAGACTGAGGCCTTGGACGTCAAGCTCGACGATATCGAGATCAAGCGCTAAGCGACTGGCGAGCGCAACGGGAAACATGGGCGCAGCGCAAGCAAGCGACGGTGGCCCAGCGCCTCGCACCAAGGGAGGGCCGCATCACCGGCCCTCCCTTTCTTATGCCGGTAGCTAACGAGCGCAAAGGCGCCGGGCACCAAAACCACTCCCCCAAGCGCGGTGGCGACACAAAATGGGCAAGCATCCCAACACGTCCGCCCGCCGATTTATAGCGCCGCGCAGGCAATTAAGCCGACGCCTTTAAACATCTGGGCAGTATAGTGTCCAAAACGAGCGTACAGCCGCACGCTGCGAATGGAGGAGTTATGACCGAACACCATGCCATCAGCCGCCGAGCATTTACGCTGGGCTTAGGTCTTGCGGCGCTGTCGCCGCTTGCAAGCCTGCCAGAAACCGCGGCACCGGGCATTCCCCTGCGAGCGGCATTTGCAGACGACACGCCCAAACCGGCGGAGCACCTCGGTAATTTCGTCATTCGCCTTCGCCCCGCGGGCTATTTTCGCACCGCGAGCGTCAACCAAGACGGCAACGTTCGCGGCAACGTCTGCCACCTGTTTAATGACGGTACGTCCAACAAGCTCATCCTTGAGAACGTAACGACCAAGAATGACGATACAAACTGGTATGCTATCCGCACCTTGCTCAATTTCGAAGAGCATAAAAAGACGGGCTACAGCATTTGGTCGGTCGACGACGACTCGGACAAAGATGGAAAGGTCATCCACGTATGGGGCGGCGAGTATGACAACAAGCCCAGCCGCGCTTTTGCGTTCGAGCGCCAATCAAACGGAACCTATATCATCCGAGACCGCACGGTCGAGAAAGAAACCGAGAAAAAAGACATTAAGTACTTGGCAATAGAATCGAACGGCAAAGACCAGGACAACAATAAGATCTGCCATAAGAGTAAGAGCATTCCGTGGGAGCTCGAACTTATCGGTTACGACATGAAAAAGAACGATGCCACGGTTAGCAGCCTCGACTGGATCACGTACAGCAGCTACGTCGATGGGCCATGTTGGATGAAATACGTCGACGACAACAAGTTCCTCGACGAGCTGAGCATCCCGGGTACGCACGATTCGGGCACCTGCAGCGTGGACAACGACACTGAGCCCCAATCCTCGCAAGTAAAATGCCAGCAGGATTACATTCCCACGCAGTTGCTCGAGGGAATCCGCTATTTTGATATCCGACTCGGAAAGGGCGACGACCCCGGTATCGACCACGGGATTTTCTACCTACTCAAAAAAGACGGGAACTATCTGCATCTCTCCGATGTCATCGGGTACTTCAAAACGTTTTTGAACGAAAACCTGTCAGAAGCGCTCATCATGCTCGTATCGCGCGGCAACGATGAGGCTACCGACGAAAGCATAACGACGGCCTTCGCCAAGGTTATGGCCGATAACCCCAACCTGTTCTACACGTCGAGCCACGTCCCCACGCTGGGCGAGGTGCGCGGAAAGATCGTTCTGCTGCGTCGATTTGGACTCGTCGGCGACAGCGTAAGCGGCCACACGTGGGGCCTCGACCTTACCGAATGGGATGACAAGATCAAGGCTCACTCCGACAGCACCACTATGTGTCTCGTCCAAGACGCGCGGGGCTTTGAAGCCGCGGGGGAAACAGGCGACAAAGAGCCCTATTGCACCAAGGTATACGCCCAGGACAAGTACAAACTCACGAGAACCGACAAGCTCAGCTGGGTCGATAATGCGCTGAAGGAAACGACCGGGCGCACGCGCAACAAGGTGGACGTCGTGGACGATGACGAGGCCAAGGTGCAAGTCCAGGAGCGTTGCTGGTCTATCAACTACACCAGCTGCACGGGCTTGTCGCACGGAGGCAATCCTTTTACCTCGGCACGAGTGGTCAACGAGCATCTGTACAAGAGCCCGTACATCAATCCCAGCGGCATCGAGGATACAAAGTCAGATTACCTCAAGCACATTGGCATCATCGCATCTGACTTTGTTGATGCGGCGCTGGCCCGGAGCATCTACCAGCGCAATTACAATTACGATACGAAGCACACGCAGTCCGCTTCGTGCTGCCTCCCGACCCGCATGCGCATGACGTACGGCGACTCGCTGAGCGATGCCTCGCTCCAGGATGGCAAGACCGTTGGCGAGGGCCATTTCCGCCTCGTCGACAGCAGCAACGTACTCAACGTGGCGGCTTCGGGCCATGCGTTTACCATCGAATATGTTGATGTCGACGCCTTGGGCAACGAGACCGTTACGGAGCTGCGGGGTCATGTGCCCATCGATATCGATCCGCGCGCGTTGACGCCCCATTTTGAGGGGCTCGAAGGCCTTAAGGCCGGCGAAGACGTGCGCGCCAAGATTGCGGCATCACTCGAGGGCAAGCTCGAAACCGATGCCTGCACGGCCCAGCTCGAGTTTGTGCACGACGCGAACGGCGCTCCGGGCACGGCAATGGCCGAGGGCGAAACATTTGCCGCAGGAACGTACTGGGTGCGCGCGAACGGTCTTTTGGGCGACGCGGCGCAAAACTACAAGCTTGCTAATGACGGAGCCGCGAGCTTTACCGTGACGGCTTCGGGCAACGCAGGCGCTACGGACACCGGCGACGGCAACGGCACCAACGCAGGCGGCGCCGACAAGAACGACAAGGGCAACAAGCGCAAGAGCTCGGGCGGAAAACTCGCCGACACGGGCGATGGCTCCGGCATTGCCGCCGGGCTCGCCGCTGCCGCCGTGGCGACGACGGTCGCCGGCGCAGCGATGCTTGCAAATGACCGCGAAAACGCTGGGGACGATAGCGAATAGGCAAGCCGGCCTTTTAGACACATCGACTCAATCGGGGGCGCAGGATACCGTTCTGTGCCCCCGATTTTTACCTTGGCCCAAACGCCGCCATAGGCTACATCACAATGTTCAGCGCGTTAACAAACTCCTGGGCCTTCGCACGACTGCTCAGGCTAAAAACACAAGCAGTCAACAGCCTGTTACGCAGAAAAACATCGCGGCCTTTGATTCTATTGACGCCCGTGATGTCCTTAAGATAGACAATTTCGGTGTGCTTGCCACCAAAAGCGCCCTTCTTGAGCACCTCGATACGGTTGGGGTAGATCTTGACGTCTTTAAACCTACCCGAGCCCTTGTCCTGAAACAGCAAGGTGTTGTTGTCCATGCATGTCACTCCCATGGGGTTCGTGAAAACTGTCTCTATTGCCACATTTTAGTCACTTCGGGAATCCTGCACGAAGGCGCTAGGCGACATTGGAATTCGAGTCCGCGCGAGGCTTTAAACTAGATGCGATAAAGATGCATTCCACAAGAGGAAAGTGGGGCGACAGTGATGGGCGAACTGGTAAACCGTGGAGAATCGGCAATCGTGCCCGAAGGTTTTTACAAGCAGGTTTCCTCGATTCTCAACGCCGCTCGCGACAAGGCCTATACCGCCGTTAACTTTGCGATGGTTGAGGCGTATTGGGAGATCGGCAAGAGCATAGTTGATGAGCAGGGCGGAGAGGAGCGCGCCAAGTATGGAGAGGCGCTGCTCAAGGCCCTCGCAATCAGACTTACCAAGGATTTTGGTAAAGGTTTTGGAGCAAGAGAGCTGCGCAAAATGCGTCAGTTCTATCTTGCATTTCCAATTCGGGACTCACTGCGTCCCGAATTGAGCTGGACACATTACCGCAGGTTAATACGCATTCCTGACCCCGAAGCTCGCACCTGGTACATGAACGAATGCGCCGACTCTCGCTGGAGCACGCGCCAGCTCGAACGCCAGATCAACACCATGTTCCGCGAGCGCCTACTTGCCAGCAAAGACAAGGAGGCTGTCACCCAAGAAATCCAAAAGAGCGCCCCAGCTCGTCGCCCCGAGGATATCATCCGCGATCCATATGTACTGGAGTTTTTAGGTTTCTCGGACGATACTGCGTTTCGCGAGAGCGATCTAGAGCAGGCGCTCATCACACATCTTCAGAAGTTCCTGCTGGAGCTTGGCCGTGGCTTCGCTTTCGAGGCGCGCCAAAAGCGCATCACCTTTGATGGGCGCCATTTCTATATTGACCTTGTTTTTTACAACTATCTGATGCGCTGCTTCGTGCTCATCGACCTTAAGACCGATGACCTTACGCATCAGGACCTGGGCCAGATGCAAATGTATGTGAACTACTACACGCGTGAGCTCATGAACGAAGGCGACAATCCGCCCATAGGCATCGTGCTCTGCGCGGACAAAAGCGATTCGATCGTCGAGTACACGCTGCCCGAAGACAACGACCAAGTGTTTGCCGCCAAATACCTGCCGTATCTTCCAAGCAAGGAAGAGCTGGCGCGCGAGCTGAGTGCCGAGTACCGCGCCATCAACGAAGCGACCAATGGCGAAACGCAAGGGTAGCAGCACGTTGCGACCGAAACGCCCGCACGCCTGTGAGCCGTCCCGCGCTGCGCTTCCCTACTTCCCAAAGATCGCAGCGAGCAAGCCCTTGCGTTTGGGCTTTTCTTCTCGGTAGGAACCCTCGACGGCGGCTGCAACCTGGCGCGGTTGCTCGCCGCCTCCACGGCGCACGATCTGGTACAGAAACGGCGACTTAACGTATTTGACCTCGATGGGCGTGGCGTGCACGGTGCTCTCGCCGGACAGATGAAGGCTCAGGTTGAGCGGCGCCACGATATGCGTCTCGCGCTTGTCGCTAAACACCACCGCGGCCGCGCGGCCCGTCTGGCCGTTCACGGCGATGCGCACCTGCTCGCCGTCGCGGCTATCCGTCGCCGGACGATCGACAAAGTAGACCGGCACCATCACCAGACCGTCCTTTTGCTTGCGGGCCTTGCGCGCCCACATGCGAATGCTCTTTTTATTGAGCCCCAGTACCGCCTCGGCATCGTTGCCGGCAATGTCGAGCGCCAGCTTATCAATGACCACCTGGTCCTTGGTAGATGCATCGACGGAGACAACGCGAAAGTCGCCCTCCTGCATGGCAGGATCGAACGGCCCCACCTTGCCAAAGTCCCACGGCTCCAAAATGCCCATAAGACGAACGTCCAGGTAGTTTGCCCGCGGATACGCCCAATCGAGTACCTCGTAGTACACCAAGGTCTCCTTGCTCAGGCCCTTGCCCGGGAAGCTCGCCATCATACGCAGGTCCGCCAGCGCCATGGGGAAATAGAAGAGCATCATGTCGTTTTGGATCGCGTCTTCCACGTCGTGCCCGGCAAAGGCATCCGGGTACTGGCGCACCAGCTGCAGCGCGTTGGCACGTGCCTGCTGCGGTGAGATTTCGCAGGGAATACCCTGCTCCGGCACATACTCCGCACCCACGCCCATGGTCAGACGTTTGCTAAACGTACCGGGCTTGAGCAGGTCGGCAATGCCGATCTTGTTGCCGCAGGACGGGCACTCAAACACACGCTGCGTTGACTCGCCCTCAAAGGACGCTCCGCAGAAGGGGCAGGGAATGCTCACGTGCGTCGCTTCTTGGAACTCCTGCGCCGTGCCGCGGTCCTCCCACAGCAGATGTTCCAGGACCGACTGATTGCGCCAGTGCGAATTGAAGAAATACCAGTCCGGGTCCTCCGGGCGCTCGAGTTGCGACACATGCGTGAGCTTGAGCAGTCCATCCACTACCGTCAACGGCGTATGGCGAATGCCCAAAGCGCTCTTGGGCTCTCCGGCGTCCGCCTGCCACGGAATGACCGCACCGCAATAAGCGCACTCAAAGCTGCGCTTAGCTTGGTGCGAGTACATAGGGCCGCCGCAGTTTTGACATTTAACGGCAAACATCTCGTCCATGGAAACGTCCTCCTTTGCACAGGGGCTGTCGACATTAAGTATGTCGAGCAAACAGGCACATGCCCATACCCATGTGGCCCAAAATGGACCACCCAGGCAGACGAGAAGGCTCGCTCGTTAGCACCGGCAGACTATTGCTGCATTTTCTGAGCATCGGTGCACGGCGCCCCCGCGCGAGCTACACTATCCCCTTAAACATGATTGTGAGGACGACCGCTATGCTATTTGTAAATCGGCTGGTACATACGCTTGTTCCCGGCAGCGAGAGCGAGCCGGTCGATGCATCTTGCCGCACCAACGCGGGCTTTTCCGCAAGCCTCGTCTGCATTGGCCTCAACATCACCCTGTGCCTGGCCAAGGGCATCGCGGGCCTGCTCGCCGGCTCCGTCTCCCTCATCGCCGACGCCTTCAACAACCTCTCCGACGCCTCGAGCAACATCGTGAGCCTGCTCGGGTTCCGCCTTGCCAGCCGCCCTGCAGACGAAGGCCACCCCTATGGCCACGGCCGCTACGAGTACCTAGCCGGCTTGTTTGTCGCCGTCCTGGTTTGCGCCGTCGGCATCAACCTGATCCTCGAGTCGGTCACTAAGATCATCAAGCCCTCCCCCACCGCCTACACGCTGGTCTCCCTAGCCGCTCTCGTCTTGTCCATGCTCGTCAAATTCTGGATGGCCGCATTCAACCGTGCGCTGGGCAACCGTATCGATTCCGAAACACTCATCGCCACAGCACAGGACTCCAAAAACGACGTCATCACCTCGGGATCGGTCCTGGCCGCAGCGCTTATTTCGCAGACGACCGGCTTTGACCTTGACGGCTGGGCGGGCCTGGGCGTGGGCGTCTTCATCTGCATCAGTGGCATGGGCCTGGTGCGCGACGCCATCAGCCCGTTGCTGGGGCAAGCGCCCGACCCCAAGCTCGTCCAGGCAATCCGCGACAAGATCATGTCCTATCCGCAGGTCTTGGGCACACACGACCTGATGGTGCACGACTACGGCCCCGGTCGTCAGTTTGCCAGCGCCCACGTGGAGATGCCCGGCGAGGGCGACGCGTTTGAACATCACGAGATCCTGGACACCATCGAGCACGACATCAAGCGCCAGATGGGCATTGACATCACGCTGCACTGCGACCCCATCGCGACAACCGGCGATGATTTGCGCGGCTGGGTCAAGCGCGGCATCATGCAGATCGACCCCGCACTCTCCATCCACGACCTGCACGAGCACGACGGGTTCGTTTCGTTTGACCTGGTGCGTCCCGACGGCTTTGATATATCCGACGAGGAGCTGCTGGAGCTCGTCACGCGCATCGTGCACGAGCGCCGGCCCAACGTCTCGTGCGTCGTCACATTTGATTCGGGCTTCAGCTCGCCCGAGCGTCCGGCCGAGCAGCTGTAGCCCACTTACCAGCTAGTTTCCCTGCGCGCCCGAGATGCCGTTTTGTAGGGCGTTCCAGGCATCCGTCGCCATGTCGCCCAAGTTCTGAGCGGTGTCGCCCAGGTTCTGAGCCGTATCACCCAGCTCTTGGGCCTTATCCCCAAGCTCCTGTGCCTTGTTGCTCAAGTCCTCCAGCGTATTGGAGCTCGAGCCGTCGGTACCGCTTTGGCCGTCGGACGAGTTGCCCGAGCTGTTCTTGTGCGTGAGCTGAATTTCGAGGTTGCCGTTGTCGTTATAGTAGGCAGAAGTAACGACCCAGTTGGCATCGACGACGGGCGTTGAGCCATCATCAGTCAGGACCACGGCATTCGAAAGATCGGCGCCGCGCGACTTGAGGATCTTCTTGGCGTTGGACCAGTACTGCCCCGGGATATCGCTCAGATCGACGGTGCCGGACTGGGTAGTCTCAGTTTGCTCGGCAGCGGTATCGGCCGTTGAACTCCCTCGCTTGTTGAGCATGCCCGACACAATGGCAAACACAACCGACAGCGCAAAGAAGATCGCCAGCACGATGAGGATTTTCTTGATCACGCTCGACGAACGCGACGGCTTCTTCTCCTCGTCCTCGCCATATTGCGGAATCGACTTGGGGTACTCGCGATACGGCTCGCGCGACTCGTAGCGAGACTGCGCCGTGCGAGGCATATACGTCGTCTGCTGAGGCTGCGGAATGGGATTTTGCGGCAGGTCATCATAGGGATTCGGCGTCGAGGCGGCATAAGAATCCTGCGGCGCGTAATCAAACGGGTCCGGAGCTGCGTTGCCATAGGGGCCTTGCGAAGATGCAGCGTAAGAATCCTGCGCCGTGTCGCCATAGCCCATAACCCGGGTGGGCTCGGCAGAAGGCTGCGTCGCGGCGGGGTCGGTATAGCCGGGGTTGGGAACAACGCGGGTCGCATCGGCGCTATCGCCAGCCTGCGCGGAACCGTAGCCGCCCATCACGGTTGTCTTGTCCTGATCCATGCAACGATTCCTTTCCGTCGCGCGTGAGCCTCAAGTTATCCATGCATTCTACCCGCGCAAAAGCCTATGATGGGCAGAGCCCGTCGGTATCTACAAGACATGCGCGGGCCTAAGGATAAAAAAGCCCCGCCGGGCCTTGGGAGCGCGACGGGGCGGGCAAGCAGCTATGGGCAACAGGCTTAGAACAGGCCGGTGATGTTGCCGTCGTTGTCGACGTCGATGTTCTCGGCCGCGGGAACCTTGGGCAGGCCCGGCATGGTCAGAACACTGCCAGTCAGTGCGACCACAAAGTGGGCACCGGCGGAAACCTTGAGCTCGCGCACCGTGATGCGGAAGTTCTCGGGAGCGCCCAGGGCCTTGGCGTTGTCGCTAAAGCTGTACTGCGTCTTGGCCACGCACACCGGCAGGTTGCCAAAGCCGTTCTCGCGCAGCTCGGCGAGCTGGCGCTTGGCGGCCGGCGTAAAGTCAACGCCGTCGGCGCGGTAGACCTTGGTGGCAATGGCCTCAAGAGCGTCGGCCACATCGGCGCCGTCCTCATAGGCAAACTTGAGCTCGCTCGGCTGCTCAATCAGACGCATGACCTCATCGGCAAGCTCGAGCGCGCCCTCGCCGCCCTTGGCCCAGACCTCGGAAAGCTTAACGTTGACGCCGAGCTTCTGGCACTCGGACTCGATGAGCGCAAGCTCGGCCTCGGTGTCCGTCGGGAAGCGGTTGATGGCGACCACGCAGGGCAGACCATAAACGTTCTGGATGTTGTCGACGTGACGCAGCAGGTTGGGCATGCCGGCCTTGAGTGCCTCGAGGTTCTCCTCGTTGAGGTCGGCCTTGGCGACGCCACCGTTGTACTTCAGCGCACGAGCGGTCGCGACGACCACGACGGCGCTGGGGCGAACGCCCGTCATACGGCACTTGATGTCGAGGAACTTCTCGGCACCCAGATCGGCACCGAAGCCGGCCTCGGTAATGGCAACATCGCCAAAGCGCATCGCCATACGCGTGGCCATGATAGAGTTGCAGCCGTGGGCGATGTTGGCGAAGGGGCCGCCGTGGACAAACGCGGGCGTGCCCTCGAGCGTTTGCACCAGGTTGGGCTTGAGCGCGTCCTTAAGCAACGCGGCCATGGCACCCTGGGCCTTAAGGTCGCGGGCACGGACGGGCTCGCCGGCAAAGCTGTAGCCGACGACGATCTCGCCCAGGCGCTCCTTGAGGTCGCTGATACTCGTAGACAGGCACAGGATTGCCATGACCTCGGAGGCGACGGTGATATCGAAGCCGTCCTCGCGCGGCACGCCCTGGGCCTTACCGCCAATACCGTCGATGACGTGGCGCAGCTGACGGTCGTTCATATCGACGACGCGCTTCCAAGTGATGCGTTTAACGTCGATGCCAAGCTGGTTGCCCTGCTGAATATGGTTGTCGAGCATGGCGGCCAGCAGGTTGTTGGCAGCACCGATGGCATGGAAGTCGCCGGTAAAGTGCAGGTTGATATCCTCCATGGGGATCACCTGAGCCCAGCCGCCGCCGGCAGCACCGCCCTTAACACCAAAAACGGGGCCGAGCGAAGGCTCGCGCAGGGCCACGGCACTCTTGACGCCGCGACGACGCAGGCCATCGGCCAGACCGATGGTCGTGGTGGTCTTGCCCTCGCCCGCAGGCGTTGGGTTGATAGCGGTCACGAGGACGAGCTTGGCCTGGTGATCGGTCGGCTCGTTGAGCAGCGAATAGTCGACCTTAGCCTTGTCGAAGCCGTACGGAATAAGGTGCTTAACGTCGACGCCGGCGTTCTTGGCCACCTCGGTAATAGGCAGCGGCGTGACAGAACGTGCGATTTCGATGTCAGTAGGCATGGGCGGTCCTTTCGTTACCGAATGAGAAAAAGACCAATTCAGCATAGCACGGGCGCGCAATAGTAAAACACCCATAACCGATGAACGGCGATATGTTTACCCGATGCCCAGCGATAGCCCAACAGCCCGCCAAAACAAAGCGCCCTAAACGGTAGGTTCAATCCCCAGGTGCTCAAAGGTGCGAAGGGTTGCCTGACGGCCCTGCGGCGTACGAATCATCAACCCGCACTGCAGCAGATACGGCTCATAGACATCCTCGAGCGTGCCCGGGTCCTCGCCCACCGCGCTGGCAAGGGTCGTAAGTCCCACGGCACGACCGGAGAACGTCTTAGCGAGCGTCTCCAAAATGCGAATATCCATCCAGTCCAGACCGAGCTCATCGATCTCGAAGAACTCGAGCGCCTGGCGACAGATATCGAGCTCGATGGGGCCGTTGCCGCGCACCTGTGCGTAATCGCGCACGCGCTTGAGCAGGCGGTTGGCAAGACGTGGCGTGCCGCGCGAACGCGAGCCGATCTCGAGTGCACTGGGATGGTCGATCGTCACGCCCAGGATAGTCGCCGAGCGCGTAACAATCTGCGCGAGTTCCTCGACCGTGTAGTAATCCAGGCGATATGAAATGCCAAAGCGGTCGCGCAACGGGCCGGTCAACATGCCTGAGCGGGTCGTTGCCGCCACCAGCGTAAACTTGGGAATATCCAGGCGAATCGAGCGCGCCGCCGGACCCTTGCCAATCACGATATCGAGGGCAAAGTCCTCCATCGCGGGGTACAGGACCTCCTCGACCGAACGGTTGAGGCGGTGGATCTCGTCGATAAACAGCACATCACCCGGCTGCAAGTTAGTAAGGATGGCTGCCAGGTCGCCGGTGCGCGCGATGGCAGGGCCACTCGTGGTCTTGATCTGAGCGCCCAGCTCGTTGGCGATAACCGTAGCCAGCGTGGTCTTGCCCAGACCCGGAGGGCCCGAGAAGATCACGTGGTCGAGCGTCTCGCCACGGCTCTGCGCCGCTTCGATCAACACGCGCAGGCTCTGCTTGATATGCTCCTGGCCGCAGTAATCGTCCAGGCGCTGGGGGCGCAAAGTGCGATCGACATCGAGGTCCTCGGCCGTCAGCTCCGAGCCCACCATGCGCTCGCCGTGCGCCATGGATGCCGCCGGCGAGTTGCCGGGCGTCGCCCACAGGTCCTGAGAGTCATCGGCTTCCCACATCACGCATCCATTCCGAGTCGCTTAAGCGCCGCGCCGAGCAAATCCTCGACACGCATATCCTGCCCATCATACCCGCTCAGAGCGACATCGGTCTCCTGCGGGCTAAAGCCCATGGAAAGGAGTGCCGCACGGGCGTCATCGATCGCCGAAGGAGCGGCGGCGGGCACGGGCATCGCAACCTGACCGGGGATCGCATCGACCGGCACAAAGCCCTTGTCCTTGGCAAAGGTGCTCTTGAGCTCCAAGATGAGGCGCTGGGCGGTCTTTTTGCCCACGCCGGGCACCTTGGCCATGCCCTTGTCGTCCTCGGCCATCACCAGGGAATACAGCTGTCCCACGGTATAGGTGGAAAGTACGGCGAGCGCCAAGCGCGGGCCAACGCCCGAGACGGACACGAGCCGGTCGAACATCGTGCGCTCATCCTTTGAAGAAAAACCGAAAAGTGTCATGGCGTCCTCGCGCACCTGCATACGCGTGTAGAGGCGGACCTCGCCGCCGGGCGTCGGCAACGTGGCCGCAGTGCTGCCCGAGATGCCGAGTTCAAAGCCAACGCCCGACACGTCGACGACGGCCGAGCTCATCGTGGCCTCGACAAGCGTTCCATGGAGCTGGGAAATCATCAGTATCCGGTTCCTCTCTGTTGATAGAACTCGCCACCGGTAAGGGCACGGGTGCGGCTGAGGTTTACGTGGCAGATGGCGCAAGCCAGGGCATCGGCGGCATGGTCGGGATGCGGGTCGTGGTCGAGCTGCGTGAGCGTACGAACCATATACGCGACCTGCCGTTTGTCCGCGGCTCCGGTGCCCACAACAGCCTGCTTAATCTGCATAGGCGTGTACTCGCCGATCTCGAGCGCGCACTCCGAAAGCGCCACAAGCGCAGCGCCGCGGGCATGTGCCGTGGGGATGGCCGAACGAACGTTGGCGCCAAAGTAGATGCTCTCGACAGCAGCCGTGTCGGGTCGATAACGCTCGACGACATCCTTAAGGTCATGGGCGATATGCGACAGGCGCACCGCGAGCGGGCTGCCCGCGCTGGTCTCGATACAACCGTAGGCACGGCAGCGAACCTCGCCACGTCGCTCCTCGATAATCCCCCAGCCCGTATGGGCCAAACCGGGGTCGATACCCAAAATGACCAAGCCAACCTCCCCTCGTCACAAGATCGGAAGAGCGTCGTGTAGGGAAAGAGTGTAGAT
>URBS01000050.1 GCA_900546085.1 uncultured Collinsella sp. | reverse complement strand
TCGCCGATGGGGGTCTCGAGCGACACGGGCTCCTGCGAAATCTTCTGGATCTCGCGGACGCGGTCGGCGCTCATGTCCATCTCGGCACCGATCTCCTCAGGGGTCGGGTCGCGACCCAGGTCCTGAAGGAGCTGGCGCTGCACGCGGACGAGCTTGTTGATGGTCTCGACCATATGCACGGGAATACGGATGGTACGGGCCTGATCGGCAATGGCGCGCGTAATGGCCTGACGGATCCACCACGTGGCATAGGTGGAGAACTTAAAGCCCTTCTGGTAGTCGAACTTCTCAACAGCGCGGATCAGACCGAGGTTGCCCTCCTGGATCAGGTCAAGGAACAGCATGCCGCGGCCGACATAGCGTTTGGCGATGGAGACGACCAGACGCAGGTTTGCGCTGATGAGTGCCTGCTTGGCTTCGAGGCCCACGTTCTCAATGCGCGCAAGACGACGCATCTCGGCACGCGTGAGCTCGAGCTCGCCGGCATCGGCAGCCTCGAGCTTCTCGGTGGCCTCAAGACCGGCCTCGATCTTCATAGCCAGATCGACCTCTTCGGAAGCGGTCAGCAGGTCGACCTTGCCGATCTCCTTGAGGTACATACGAACCGGATCGCCGGTCAGCATCACCGTGGAGGCATCGATGCCACGCACGCGGGAGCGTGAACGGGACGTGCGCACGGTGCGCTTCTTCTTACTCTTGGAAGAACCCATCTCGGCGTCGGCCTGACGGGCCATCTTGAGCTCGTGATCGTCGAGCGAGCCGGAATCGTGCTCGTCGTCGTCATCAAAATCGTCGGTATCGGTATCGTTATCGTCATCGTCGACGTCCATGGGGGCGTCGTCGTTTCCGCTCGCGGAGATAATCTGGATGCCGCTGTTGCGCAGCGCGGAATACACCGCGGTGAGCTGCTCGTCAGAAACATCGATATCCTTCAGGGCGACCTGAATCTCGTCCTCGGTTACCGAAGTCCTGTTTGAGCCGTTGCCCATGAGCTTTGCAACGTAGGATTCCAGCCCAGTACCCGTGCTCTCAGTCTTTTTTGGCACAGATTCTCCCTTCATAGTCCACAGGACTCAATACTTTAGCACACACATTGACGTCTATACCCAAAAAGACAACTGGATATAGGCGAGAATACGCTGGTTGACCACAACATCTAGGCCTGTTCGGTGCCCGCGGTCTCCAAACCGATCAAACGGAACGGGTCCGCCACGCCGCCGATAGACTTTTGCAGCTCGCGTTGACGCTGCGAATCCTGCGCGGCCTGCACGGTCAGCGCGCGGCGGGCCTCATCGTCGAGCGAACGGTCCTGGCGCAGCTTGGCCTGTGCGGTACGCATGCGGCGCTTGATGGTGTAGAGCTCGAGCGTATCGAGCATAAAAACGATATTCGTCTCGGTGGGGTGCTTGCTCGTCGCCGAGATGCGCCCGGCACTCACAAGCGTTGCCGCCTCGGGACACACCGAGCGCGCCGCATCCATGCAGGCTGCCGGATCGGTTCCCGGCGGCGTTGCCAGAACGGCCCATGCGATGGACTCGTGACGTGGGTCAACCCACTCGATGGAGCAGATGCGGTCGGCATACGTGCGGAACAGGTCGGGGTAGCTCGTAAGCATCGTCAACAGCTCGCGCTCCCCTGCCAAGGACTTGCGCTCAAGATCGGTCAGAACCATCGGCGCCGCCGCAGCCGATGCGCCCGAACCGTCAGCCACAGGCACAGCACCCATACCATCAGGCACATCGATTGGCGGCAGATCGTCGACGACCTCCACGGGCGCGGCACCGTAGGCATCGAGTGGGACGTAGTCGTACGGCTCTTCCTCGACCGGCGCGGACACCGACGGCGTCGCGCCCGATGCCCAAGCGCCGCGACCGGCATCGCGAGAACTCGACGCCCGACTACCCGTCCCGCCGGACCGCTCAGCCTGTGCCCGCTGGCGCTCAAAGCTCTGCTCACGACGTCGTTCCGCATCCTCGCGCTTGGCGACATCGCGAAACACACGGCCCGAGCTCGCACGCACGGTCTCCAAATCCAAACCCAGCAGATCGGCAATCTGGATAAAGTACGTATCGATCATATAGCTGTCACGAAGCGGATAGATGAGCGTGAGCGCATCCTCCAGCGCCTTGGCACGACCGCCCGGCGTGGTGATGTCACTCGACTCCTGCAGCGAACGGTAGACAAAGTCCATGAGCGGCTCGGCAGCGTCGATGCGCGCCTGAAGCTCCTGTCCACCATGCGCTGTGATGAACTCCATGGGGTCGTTGCCGTCGGGCAGCACCACGCAGCGCAGGTCCATCGAATCCTGCTCGATAAATTGAATCGCGCGACGGGCGGCCTTCTGGCCCGCGGCATCGCCATCGAACATATACACGATACGCTTGGCAAAGCGGGTGAGCGTCTTGACGTGATGCTCCGTGAGCGCGGTGCCCAGCGTGGCGACAACGTTTTTGATCCCCGCCTCCCAGCAGGCGATGCAATCGGTATAGCCCTCCACCACGATGGCCGTATCCTGCGCGACGATAAACTCCTTGGCCCAGTTAAAGCCATAGAGGTTTCGCTTTTTATGGAACACGCTCGTCTCGGCGGTGTTGAGGTACTTGGGTTGGCCGTCACCCATGATGCGCCCGCCAAAGGCAATGTTGTGACCCTGCTCGTCAAAGATGGGAAACATCACGCGGTCGTAGAAGCGGTCGGCAAGCTGCCCGCGCCCGCGGCTCACGGCAACGTTGGCGTCGATCATCTCCTGCGGGGTAAAACCCGCCTGGGACAGGTGCGACACCAGCGCGTTGCGGCCCGGTGCAAAGCCCAGGCAGTAGCGGCGGCAGACGTCGCCACCCATACCACGGCTGGCAAAGTACTCGCGTGGACGGCCGTCCTTACCGCGCATAAGCATGGTGTGGTAGAACTGGGCGGTCTCGGCACACAGATCGTAGATGCGGGCACGCTTGGTACCGCGCTCGCGACGATCTCCGGTGTCATGCAGCTCAATACCCGCACGATCGGCCAAATAGCGGATTGACTCGGGAAAGCTCAGGTTCTCGCGCTTCATGATATAGGTGAAGACGTCGCCACCCTCGCCGCAGCCAAAGCAATGCCACACCTGCGTGGCGGGGATAATGTGGAAGGACGGCGTCTTTTCGCCATGAAAGGGGCAGCAACCCCAAAACTCATGGCCGCGGGGCTTGAGCTCAACCGTTTCCTGCACGATAGCAACTAGGTCGGACGCAGCGCGTACCTGGTCTTTTTCCTCATCGCTAATCACGGATGCCCACCCCCTGCTCACCCAAGTTGTGACGAATGTCCTCGATATTACCCTCGACGGTCGCAATCAACTCATCCAGCGAATCGAACACGCGCGAGGGACGTAGCCAGCGCGTAAACGCCAGCGAAACGGAAGCACCGTACAGGTCGCCCGTATAACCAATTAAGTTAGCCTCGAGATGCGATGAAGCGGCATCGTCGGCATACGTCGGCGGCAGGCCGACATTAACGGCAGCGGGCCACGCGATGTCATCGACGAGCACCAGACCCTCATACACACCATCGGCAGGCACCTGAATGCCGTCGGGAACCTGCAGGTTTGCCGTGGGAAAGCCCATGCCAGAGCCCTCGTGACGGCCACGAATAACACCGCCACGCAGCATATACGGGCGGCCGAGCAACTCAGCAGCAAGCTCCACATGGCCCTGTCCCAGCTCATGACGAATGCGGGTGGCGCAAATGGCCTCACCGCCCTCGCAAAGCAGGTCGTGACCATACACGTCAACGCCGCGCTCGGAACCCCAAGAGCGCATCTCGGCAACACCAGAAGCACCGCCACGACCCAGCCTAAAGTCGCTGCCAACGCGAATCGAACGAATGTCGACCACGCGTGACAGCAGTGCGAGAAAACCGACATGGTCGAGTGCCGCAACCTCAGGCGTAAAGGGAACGGCCACCACCGCATCGACCCCGGTCTGAGCCAAGGCATGTAGACGGTCGGCCGTCGTCATCAATTTTTGAGCGGGCGAAGGACTCACCACAACGTCCGGATCGGGATCGAAAGTGACCACGACCGCCTTACAGCCATGGGCACGGGCGTCACGGACAAGCGCCGCAATGAGCTCCTGGTGTCCACGGTGCACGCCATCGAACACGCCAATGGCGATCGAGGCAGCACCCAGGTGCTCACACTTATCAAACGCATCGGCAGTAACGATGTGAGCCTCGTCCGACTCGCCCGCGAAAAAAATACGCGCGAGCTCGTGAGCGGACAACATCATCGAACACCGCCGATGGCCTGCGGAAAGACATGCTCCATGACAAAGCGGCCACCCTCGATGCGGGCGAGCGCCTTGAGTCCCCCATCGAGCACCAACGCAAACGGCGCCTTCGAGGCATCAAAATCGGCAAGCGCACGCTCAACGGGAATGCGTCGGCCGCAGAGCAGGTCGTCGGCAAGATTGCCCGGCAAGTCAACACGCGTGGCGCCCAGGGCCGCAATGGGATCCAGGGCAAAGCCAGCCGCGGACTCGGGAGAAAGCTCCTCGACCGTATGACAAGCGCCAATGGAAACAACACCGGAGGCCGTGCGGCGCAGCGCGGAAATGTGCGCGGCGCTCTCGCAGGCGCGGCCCAAATCGCGAGCGAGCGCACGGATATAGGTACCCTTGCTCACTGAGAACGCCACGGTCCACACACACGTATCACCTTCGCCTCCCACGGCGATCAGGTCGGCGGCATAGACCTCGACGGGGCGCGGAGGTAGGTCCACCGCATTGCCCTCGCGAGCAGACTTGTAGGCGCGAACGCCATTGACCGAGATAGCCGAAAACGCCGGCGGCACCTGCATCTGCGGACCCAGCATAGCGGCCAAGCGCTCACGGGCATAGGCAGGATCGCGGAGCTCGTTGGCAACAGCCACCGTGCGGACCGCCTCGCCCTCCGCATCATCGGTATTGGTCTCGGCGCCAAACGAAATGTCGGCGACATAGCTTTTGGTATCGAGGGTTAGCATGCCCAGCAGACGGGTGGCCTGGCCCACACCCACCACCATGACACCTGATGCCATGGGGTCGAGCGTGCCGGCATGGCCGACGCGCCGCTCATGGAGGGCGCGCCGGCATTTCGAAACCACATCGTGGGACGTGCAGCCCACCGGCTTATCGACGGCGAGCAGCATATTCAGTTGAGAAGGCGTACGACGAGCCATGTACCATCCAAAAAGTTAAAGCTCGACGGTCACCGAAGCGGGATCCTCCCCCACCAGCTCGGCCAGCATGGGAAGTGCCACGGTAAGCGTCTCGAGAATCGTTCCGTTGTTGGAGAAACCGGCGGCAGCGGGATGTCCGCCTCCGCCAAAGGTAGCAGCGATCTCGGACACGTTGAGGTCGCCCTTGGAGCGCAGGTTGCCGCGCACCTTGGTATCGCCCTCAATGCCCTTCAGGAACAGACAGACCTCGACGCCCATCACCGAGCGCACCACGTCAACCAGACCGTCGCACTCATCCGAGGTGACACCGCAGGCCTCAAGGTCACTCTGGTACGCGTAGCTATACGCGACGCGCCCGTGGGCCACTGTCTTAATGCGGCCCATAACGATGGACTTGAGGTGCAAAAACTCAACGCGCATGCTCTGGTAAACCTCGAGTGCCACACGCGCCGGATCGGCACCGTGGGCAACCAGACGCGAGGCTGCATGGAACGCGGCTGCATCGGCGTTTTGGTACTGAAAACGGCCGGTATCGGTAACCAAGCCACACAGCAGGCAGGTCGCAACGCCATCACGTGCGACAATGCCGCAATTGTCCAAGAAGCGGTCGATGATCATGGCGCAGGCTGCAGCTTCGACGCGCCTCAGGCTGAGCTCGGCAAACTCCTCGCGCGCCGGATGGTGATCGAAGCACACCACATGCTTGGAGCGACGAAGCACCTCGGCGGAATTATTGAGACGCTCGACGACCGGCACGTCCACCGAGATGAACAGGTCAGGATTGCCGGCATACGCAGATGCCGGTACCAGGCGATCGGAGCCTTCCATAAAGCGGTAGATGCGCGGAACCGGATCATCGTCTGCCAGCAGCAGGGCAATGTCCTTGTTAGGGAAAAACTTCATAAGCGAGAGGCCCAGACCCAACACGGAGCCCAGGGCGTCGCCATCGGGAGAAGTGTGTCCCGAAATCGCAATGGAGGACGCACCCTCGATGAGCTCGAAGATGCGTCGCTGAATATCTGCAGACTCGCACGAGGCGAGGTCGGCGGAATTAGTCATCTAAAGCTGCCTCCTGGGCGGCATCCGCTATCGGATAGCCGTCCTCGTCCTTTTCGATCGCAAGCGTGGCGGGAACGTTTTCCAGCGCACGCGTGATGCGCTCGGCCTCATCGGTCGAGCGATCGATGCGAAAATCGAGCTCGGGCGTAACACGCCAATCGAGCGAGCGAGCCAACAGGCTGCGAATACGGCCCTTAGCGCTTGCGAGCGCCTCCATGACCTCGTCGTAGCGGCTCGCATCGCACGACACGAACACACGCGCGAACGAACGGTCCACCGCGACCTCGACCGCGGTCAAAGTAACCAGGTCGAGACGCGGATCGGAAACCTCAAAGAGCAGGATATAACCGAGCTTCTCGCGAAGCTGCTCGCCCAGACGGCGGGTTGCCTGCGTTTGCTTCATAGCGCTACCCCCTACTCGGTACGGGCAACCTGGTCGATACGGTAACCCTCGATCTGGTCGCCGGGCTTGATGTCCTGGAAGTTCTCCAGGCCAATGCCGCCCTCGGAACCGCTCTTGAGGCTCTTGGCCTCATCCTTGTAGTGGCGCATCGAGGCGATCTTGCCGTTGAAGACCACAATACCGTCGCGCACCAGACGCACGGAATCGGTCGCGGCGATCTCGCCCTCTTCGACGCGGACACCGGCGGCGATACCGACTTTGGGCACCTTGAAGGTGTCCAGGACAGTCGCGGTACCCGTGGAAACCTCGACCTCGGTTGGTTTGAGCATGCCGATACGGGCAGCGTCGAGCTCCTCAAGGCACTTGTAGATGACGTCGTAGCAACGGATCTCGACGCCCTCGCGCTCGGCAGCGGAGCGGGCCTTGCCGTCGGGACGGACACCAAAGCCGATGATGATGGCGTTGGAAGCGTCGGCCAGGACGACGTCGGTCTCGTTGATGGCGCCAACGGCGGAGTGGATCGTGTTGATGCGGACCTCGGACTGATCCATCTTGTCGAGCGAGTCCTGAAGAGCCTCGATAGAGCCCTGGACGTCGGCCTTGATGATCAGGTTGAGCTCCTTGACCTCGGCGTCGGCAATGGTCTCGAAGAGGTTCTCGAGCGTGACGTGCTTGACGCGGCTCTGCTCCTCGATACGGGCCTTGAGCGAACGCTCGTCGGCAAGGGCACGAGCCTCGCGCTCGTCCTCGAACACGCGGAACTCGTCACCGGCGTTGGGCACGGACTGCAGGCCCAGGATCTCGACGGCGTCGGAAGGACCGGCCTCGGTGACGGCGCGGCCCTTGGGGTCGAGCATGGCGCGGACGCGGCCGTAGGTGAGGCCGGCGACCAGCGTATCGCCCACGTGCAGGGTACCGCGGGTCACGAGCACGGTAGCGACCGAGCCGCGGCCCTTGTCGAGCTTGGCCTCGAGGACGTTGCCGGAGGCAAAGGTGTCCGGGTTGGCCTTGAGCTCGAGCACATCTGCCTGGAGCAGCACGGTCTCCAGAAGGTCGTCGATACCGATCTTCTGCTTCGCCGAGATGTTGACGAACATGTTCTGTCCGCCCCACTCCTCGGGGATGACACCGTACTCGGTGAGCTCCTGGCGCACGCGGTCGGGGTTGGCGCCGGGCTTATCGATCTTGTTGACGGCAACGACGATGGGAACGCCGGCGGCCTTGGCGTGGTTGATCGACTCGACCGTCTGGGGCATGACGCCGTCGTCGGCAGCCACGATCAGAATGACGATATCGGTCACCTTGGCACCACGGGCACGCATGGCCGTAAAGGTGGCATGGCCCGGGGTATCGATGAAGGTGATCTTGCGGTCGTTGATCATGACCTGCGAAGCACCGATGGCCTGCGTAATGCCGCCCGCCTCGCCGGCAGCAACGCCGGTGTGACGGATGGCGTCGAGGAGGCTCGTCTTGCCGTGGTCGACGTGGCCCATGACGGTGACGACCGGTGCGCGCGGCTTAAGGTCGGCGGGATCGTCGTAGAACGAGAAGGTGTTCTCCTCCTCGGGGGTGATGATCTTGATCTGACGACCCAAGTCGTCGGCAACGAGCTCGACGAGGTCGTCGGACATGGACTGCGTCATGGTGAGCGGCGTACCCAGCAGGAACAGGCGCTTGATGATGTCGTTGGCCGGAACGTCGAGCGCCTCAGCGAGCTCCTGGACCGTAACACCCTGGGAGACCTTGATGGCATCGAGTTCCTCGGGGTTCACGCCCTGGGCCAATGCCTCCTCTATCTTGCGCTCCTCCTGAGCCTTGGCAGCCTCGCGCTCACGCTTCTCTTTGCGCTTCTTGCGGCGACCGGTGGACTCACGAGAGGCCTCCTCGACGGCGGCACGAGCCTCCTCGAGCACCTTCTCGCGGCTGTACTCCTCGGCCTCGCGAGCCATGCGGCTGTAGTGGTCCTCTTCGTTGTTGTGACCGCCCTTGCGCTTCTTGCCCTTGCCCTGCTTATCAGGGTTGGGGAAGTCCATGCCAGCAGCGACGTTGTTGCTGGCGTTGGTGCGATGGCTGTGCGAACGGCTCTCGGAGGCGTTGCGCTCGGAGTTGTTGTCGGAAGCGTTGCGATCGTTACGACGGCCACCGCGGCGGTCGTTGTTGCCGCCACGACGGTTACCGCGCTCGGCGGCGCGCTCGGCCTTGGCCTTGTCCTCGGCGTCCTTCTTCTCCTTGAGCACGGTCTCCTGTGCGGCGATCTGGTCGAGCAGCGAACGGAAGCGCGAACCGGAGTCGGAAGCGGGAACGGCGCGGCGCTGGGCCTCGCGGGCAGCCTCCTCCTTCTCGCGGGCAAGGCGCTCCTGCTCGGCCTTCTTCTTGGCCTCGGCCTCGGCACGGGCGGCCTCCTCGGCAGCCTGGGCTGCGGCAAACTGGCGGCGTTCCTCCTCGCGTGCCTTCTCGGCAGCGATGCGCTCGCGCTCGGCCTCGGCGGCGCGAGCAGCCTCCTCGGCGGCAGCTGCCTGCTCCTCGGCCTGCTTGGCGGCCTCGACTTCCTGAGCGCGGGCCTCGATCACCGAGGCGAGCTGCTTGCGGACCATGGCGACATAAGCGTCCTCCAAGGTGGAGGAAGCGGACTTAGCGGGAATCTTCATATCGGCGAGATGACCCATCAGTTCCTTGGAGGTCATGCCGAACTCTTTGGCCAGGGTGGACACACGGACTTTTGCCATATGACTTCACCTACCCTTTCTGGCACCTTGGGTGCCTAGAGACTGAACGAGCGTGGGAGACGCGCCGGGACCCGCCCGGCGCGACCGCGCGCTAGATCAGGTCCTCCGCATCATCGAAGGCGTCGGTGTCGTGGACACCGCAGAAACGGGAGCCGGGACGAGCCTGGTTGCGGCACTGGATGCCGTCCTCGAACACGTACTCGCAGCGGCGGACGTCCTCGTCCTCCTCGTCACCGATCAGGTCGGCGGCGGGCTCCTCGTGAACGGGAACGTTCTTGAGGATGTCGGCGGCAAGCGTCTCGGACTTGATGTCGATGTGCCAGCCGGTCAGGCGCGCGGCGAGGCGGGCGTTCTGGCCCTCCTTACCGATGGCGAGGGACAGCTGGTCGTCGGGCACGATGACGCCGGCGTAGGCCTTCTCCTCGTCGATGAGGACGCGGGTGACCTTAGCGGGCGACAGGGCGTTGGCGACGTAGACGGCAGGATCGGCATCCCACAGGATGACGTCGACGCGCTCGCCACGGAGCTCGCCCACAACAGCGCGAACACGGCTGCCCTTGGGGCCGACGCAGGCGCCCACGGGATCCAGGCGGTCGTCGAGCGAGTGGACGGCGACCTTGGAGCGCTGGCCGGGCTCGCGGGCGATCGACTTGATCTGGACGGTGCCCTCATAGATCTCGGGCACCTCCTGCTCAAACAGACGACGCATGAGCTCGGGGTGGGTACGGGAGATGACAATCGGCGGACGGCTGTGCTCGCCACGAACCGGCTGCAGGTTGGAGTTGGGGTCGCGAACGTCGATGATCACGGCCTTGATATGCTGGTTGTGCAGGTAGCGCTCGCCCATCGGACGCTCGTTGCGCTCGTTCTCGTAACGGCGCTGATCAAAGTGCGGAAGCTCGGCCTCGACGCCTTCGCGAATCTTGACGATCGTGAAGTCGGGCGTGGACTGCAGCACGGTACCGCTGATGAGGTCACCGATGCGGCCGGAGAACTCCTCGTAGATCTGCTCACGGGCGGAGTTACGCACGATAGCGTTGATCTCGGCCTTGGCGTGCTGGGCAGCGATGCGGCTCGTGTTCTTGGGGGTAACGTCGATCTCCTCGAACTCGGTGAAGTTGCCCTCCTCGTCCATGGAATCGTCGATCGGCTCCAGGCGGTAGACGTAGATCTTGCCGGTGGTGCGGTCGATGGTCACCTTGGCACCCCACTCAAGATGCAGGATCTCGGCATAGCTCTTGGCGAGCGACTGCTCCAGGCGGTCGATCAGGTAGAGCTGGTCGATGTGCTTCTCCTGGCAAAGCTCCATCAGGGCGGACATCATGTCGGATGCTGCCATCTTACTTTCCTTCCTTCGCGGGCTTGAAGTCATAGGTGGGCTTCAACTTGCACTTTTTAACATCAGAGAAATCGAGGGTAACGGACTCGCCGTCCTCGAGCTCGAGGGTCACGTTCGTCTCGGTGGCGGCGGCGATCTTGCCGGCGTACTTGCGACGGCCCTCGGTAGCGGTGGAGGTGAGCTCACAGTTCTCGCCAACAAAGCGGGCAAAGTCGCACGGGCGGCGCAGCGGGCGCGCCATGCCCGGGCTCGACACCTCAAGCGTATAGCTCGAAGAGATAGGGTCGAGCTCCTCAATCACATCGCCGACCCACTTGGTGTTGGCCGTGACGTCGTTGAGCGACAGGCTCTGACCCTCGGCACCCTCGATACGCACGCGCACGCAGGGGGCCTTGGTGGCGCCCACGAGCTCGACGTCGACGATGTCGACATCGTGCTGGGGAGCGACGGCCTCGAGCGCGTCGATGATCGCCTGCTCGGTCTTGGTCTTGACCATTGCGGCACCTCCATCCATACAAAAAAGAAGCGGGGCCGAAACCCCACTTCTTTCAATTACAACTTCATTTGCAAGCAAACTATACCAATAGCTGCGGAAACGCGCAAGCACAGTACGAATCTGCAGGTCAGCGTGCGCACAGGTTCTCCACAAGAATAGGACAATTGACCGCAAGCACTTGGTCGGGCACACGCAAGACGAGGGGCGACCCAGCCGGATCGTCCCTCGTCTTTAATGCGTCAGCTAAGCGCGCAGTGCTTACTTGACCACCAGGTTGACCAGCTTGCCGGGTACGCAGATGGCCTTGACGACCGTCTTGCCCTCGAGCCACTTGGCGACGGCTTCCTCAGCGGCAGCCTGCATCTCCTCGTTGGAGGCGTCGCGGGCGACGTCGATGCGGCCGCGGACCTTGCCGAGCACCTGTACGACGATCTGCACCGTGTCCTCGATGGACTCGGCCAAGTCGAACTCGGGCCAGGCGGCGGTGTAGGCATTGCCCTCGCAGCCGAGCGCCTCATGCCACAGCTCGTCGGCCCAGAACGGGCAGATGGGGGCAAGGACGCTCACGATATCCTTAGCCACGCCGTAGCACATCGCCTTGTCACGGGAAGCGCCCTCAGTAGCATTGAGGTAAGCACTCGCGGCATTGACGAGTTCCATGACGGCCGAGATGGCGGTGTTGAACTGGCCTCGGTCAAAGTCCTCGGTGCACTTGGCGATAGTGCGGTGACGCTCGCGATAGAGCTTCATCGCGGTCTCGTCGAGCGCGGACTTGTCAAAGGCCACGTTGGCGTCGCCGGACTGGACGAGCTGCCAAACGATACGCCAGGCGCGCTTAATGAAGCGGTTGGCGCCCTCAACGGCCTTGGGATCCCAGTCGAAGTCCTTCTCGGGCGGGGCGATAAACAGGATCGCCAGACGCATGGTGTCGGCGCCGTAGGGCTCGATGACCGAGCTCGGGGGCACGACGTTGCCCTTGGACTTGGACATGGTGTCGCCGTTCTCGTCCTTAACCATGCCCTGGCACAGCAGGTTGGTGAAGGGCTCGTCCACACTCAGCAGGCCCAGGTCGCGCAGCGCCTTGGTAAAGAAGCGGCTGTAGAGCAGGTGCAAAATGGCGTGCTCGATGCCGCCGATGTAGTTATCGACGGGCATCCAACGGTCGGCGGCTTCGCGGGAGAAGGGCAGCTCGGTGTTGTGCGGGTCGGTATAGCGCAGGTAATACCAGCTGGAGCAGGTAAAGGTGTCCATGGTATCGGTCTCGCGCTTGGCCGGGCGGCCGCAGACCGGGCAGGTGGTCTCGTAGAAGTCCTTGCACTCGGCAAGCGTCTCGCCGGCGCCCAGGTCCAGGTTCTCGGGCAGCGTCACCGGCAGCTGATCCTCGGGCACGGGCACAATACCGCAGTGCTCGCAGTGAATGGCCGGGATGGGGTTGCCCCAATAACGCTGGCGGCTGATGAGCCAGTCGCGCAGGCGGAACTCGACCTTGCGACGACCGCAGCCCATGGCCTCGAGGTCGGCCACGATCGCAGCCTCGCCCTCGGAGTGCTTACCGCCGCGCATGCCGGTGTACTTGCCGGACTGGACGAGCGTGCCCTCGGCAGCGTGGGCGCAATCCCAGTCGACGGTCTCGGCATGGAAGGTATCGATGGTCTCGCCGCTGGCCTCGACGGCAGCGCGATCATCGTCGTCCAAGATGATCGGCACGATCGGCAGATCATACTTGCGGGCAAACTCAAAGTCGCGCTGGTCGCCGCAGGGAACGGCCATGACGGCGCCGGTGCCGTAGTCAGCCACGACGTAGTCGGCAACCCACACGGGGACCTTTTCGCCGTTAACGGGGTTCACCACGTAGCGGCCGGTGAACGCGCCGTGCTTCTCGAGCGCGTGCAAGGCCGCGCCCAAAGCGCCGATGAGCTGCGAATCCTCGTTGGTTCGGATGTCCTGGCCGAGCTTGTCGGCAAGCCGCTCGCGCAGGCGCTTGTTGAGCGCGACGCCGCCCGTCATCACGACCGGCGCCTTGACGCCGAGCCGGCGCGCCAAGCCGGCGGTGCGCTCCACCACCGACGTGTGGATGCCGGCGACGATGTCGGGGATCGGCTGGCCCTCGGACAGCTTGGAGATGACCTCGGACTCCGCGAACACCGTGCACGTGGAGGAGATGGTCGCCACCTTCTCGGACTGCTCGTCAAAGCCCGACAGATCGGACACCTTGCAGCCGAAGATCGACGCCATCACGTCGAGGAAGCGGCCCGTTCCGGCGGCGCATTTGTCGTTCATCGCGAAGTTCTCGAGGTCGCCGGAGGAGGAGATCGAGAGGACCTTGGCGTCCTGGCCGCCGATGTCGATGACCGTGCGCACGCCGGGGAAGAGCTTCGAGGC
>URBS01000049.1 GCA_900546085.1 uncultured Collinsella sp. | reverse complement strand
TACGAAAACTGAGCCGTTCGCCGAATATTCCGTGCATTTCGCGGTATTATAGGGGCTGCATGTCATGTCCCTTTCGAAGGGTCGCCCGGCAATCGCCAGCCACGACCCCCAGACGGGACGCCAACACGATAGAGAGGAGAGGCATGCAGTACTCACAGGAAGTGGAGAACATGTGCCCCGTTGCCAAGGGTGCATACCACGGCCCCGCACCCATCCCCGAGGAGGGCAAGTGGGTCCAGGCTAAGGAGATTTCCGACATCTCCGGTCTTACGCACGGTGTGGGTTGGTGCGCACCTCAGCAGGGCGCCTGCAAGCTCACGCTGAACGTCAAGGACGGCATCATCGAGGAGGCCCTCGTTGAGACCATCGGCTGCTCGGGCATGACCCACTCTGCCGCCATGGCTTCCGAGATCCTTCCCGGTAAGACCATCCTCGAGGCCCTCAACACCGACCTCGTCTGCGACGCCATCAACGTTGCTATGCGCGAGATCTTCCTGCAGATCGTTTACGGCCGCAGCCAGACCGCGTTCTCCGAGGGCGGCCTGCCCGTGGGCGCCTCCCTCGACGACCTCGGCAAGGGCCTTCGCTCTCAGGTCGGCACCATGTTCGGCACCAAGGCCAAGGGCGCTCGTTACCTCGAGCTCGCTCAGGGCTACGTCACCCGCATGGCTCTCAACGACAAGAACGAGATCATCGCTTTCGAGTTCCTGAACCTCGGCAAGTTCACCGACGCCGTCAAGGCCGGCAAGACCCCCGAGGAGGCCATCGCTGGCGCTATGGGCCACTATGGTCAGTGGGAGAACGCTGCCAAGTACATCGACCCGCGCACCGACGAGGAGACTCACTCCGTCGCCAGCGTGTTCCCGGTTCACGAGTAGAAAGGGAGGGAAATAACTATGACTGTTACGTTCGAAGGTTACGAGCGCCGCGCTGACAAGATCAACAAGTGCCTCGCCGACAACGACATCGCCTCCCTCGAGGAAGCTCTGCAGATCTGCACCGACAAGGGCTTCAACCCGCGTGAGATCGTCAACAACACCCAGTCCATCGCCTTCCAGAACGCCGAGTGGGCCTACACCCTCGGCTGCGCTCTCGCTGTCAAGCGTGGCGCCAAGACTGCTTCTGAGGCTGCCGCCATCATCGGCGAGGGCATCCAGGCCTTCACCGTTCCCGGCTCCGTCGCCGAGGACCGCAAGGTCGGTCTGGGCCACGGCAACCTGGGCGCTATGCTGCTCTCCGACGACACCGAGTGCTTCGCCTTCCTGGCCGGCCACGAGTCCTTCGCTGCCGCTGAGGGTGCTATCGGCCTGGCTCTGAACGCCAACAAGGCTCGCAAGAAGCCGCTGCGCGTTATCCTGAACGGTCTGGGCAAGGACGCTGCTCAGATCATCGCCCGCATCAACGGCTTCACCTATGTGAAGACCCAGTTCGACTACTACACGGGCGAGCTCAAGGTCGTCGAGACCATCCCCTACTCCGATGGTCCCCGCGCTGCCGTTAACTGCTACGGCTCCGACGACGTCCGCGAGGGCGTTGCCATCATGTGGCACGAGAACGTCGACATCTCGATCACCGGTAACTCCACCAACCCCACGCGCTTCCAGCACCCCGTCGCTGGCACCTACAAGAAGGAGCGCCTCGAGGCTGGCAAGAAGTACTTCTCCGTCGCTTCTGGTGGCGGCACTGGCCGTACCCTGCACCCGGACAACATGGGCGCCGGCCCTGCCTCTTACGGCATGACCGACACCATGGGCCGTATGCACTCCGACGCCCAGTTCGCCGGTTCTTCCTCCGTGCCTGCGCACGTCGACATGATGGGTCTCATCGGCATGGGCAACAACCCCATGGTCGGTGCCACCGTCGCCTGCGCTGTCGCCGTCGAGGAGGCCCTCAAGGCCTAATCGCGCCCGCGCGATGCTCACATAGTTGAGCTTTGGAGCCGCTACCCACCCGGGTAGCGGCTCTTTTTGTTTGCGCTGTCGCAGGATAGCTAATGCCGATATATCAGTTGGGGCGAAATACGAGATGTGATGAGATGGAGCGTCAGAGCGTCCACGACGCCCACCTGTCATATTTGCCCTTTACCGATTTGCCGAGTCTTTGCGGCCCCATTGCCGATCACCCGTGCGACAATGCGCCGGACGAGAAAGGAATCCGATGGAATCGACTGATGTACTGGTAATTGGATCTGGCATTGCGGGCCTTTGCGCCGCCTTCGAAGCGGCACGCACGGGCGCAACCGTCGCTGTGGCAAGCGCCGGCAAGACTATGAGTGGATCGAGCTTTTTCCCGGGCACCTGGGGTCTGGGCCTTATTGGCCCCGTCGACGAGGGCGACGAGCAGGACCTCATCGACACCATCCAGGCCGTCGGCGGCGGTGCTGCCGACCCTACGCTCGTCCATACGTTTGTCCACGGTATTCCTCAGGCCATCCAATGGCTCGAGCAGGATCTAGGTGTTGAGCTCCAGCGTCCGCAAAGTGCCGAAAGCGCCCAGCAGAAGCAGTTTATCCCCTGCTTTGACCATAAGACGCGTATGTGGCGCGGCCTCACCCGCAAGCCGCTTGAGGACGCGTGTACGGCCCAGATCGAGTCTCTCGGCATTCGCCTGCTCCCCCGCCACGAACTTATCGACCTTGTTGAGGACACAATCGGAAAGATTACCGGCGCCGTGCTCTACGACCGCGCAAACGAGCATCTCGTGCCTATGGCAGCCAAGGCCACTATCATCGCTGCGGGCGGCACGGGTGGCCTGTTCGAGCGAAGCCTCACTTCCGCCGATGTGCTCAGCTCCTCGCAGGCCATCGCGCTGGCGCACGGCGCAACACTTACTAATATAGAGTTCATGCAGATGATGCCCGGCTTCATCGAGCCCAAGCGCAACCTGGTCTTCAACGAGAAAACCTGGCGCTACGTACATGTAGACCAACCGGTAGATATTGCCGACGACAAGCTGGACGACCTGCTCGAGCAGCGCTCTGGATATGGTCCCTTCACGTCACGCTTGGCCTCCCGCGCTATCGATCTCGTCATCGATCAGACAGGTGTCGAAGGACTGGCGCTCCACTACGACTTCCCTCGCGAGGATGTCCCAGAGTTTGTGCAGACCTTTGCCACCTGGCTGCAAGACGAGCACGGCATCGCCCCGACTGACGAGATGCGCGTTGCGATGTATGCCCACGCCGCTAACGGCGGTATCAAGATCGACATGACCGCGTACACGGGCATTGAGGGCCTCTTCGCCTGCGGTGAGGCAACAGGCGGCATGCACGGCGCCGACCGCATCGGCGGCTTGTCAAGCGCCAACGGCATCGTGTTTGGGCGCATCGCGGGCGCATCGGCAGCCCAAGCAGCGCTGGACGCTCCCGAGGCGGCCGCTCCGATGGATATCGCCCTCCCTCAGTATGGCATTGCCACAACAGATGCCGAACGCCTGACACACAGCCTTAAGCACACGATGAGTACCTATTGCATGATCAACAGGACCGAAGCAGGTCTATCCAAGGCTCTTCAACAGCTTGAAAGCCTGCAAGACGAGGCAACGGCGCTGAGCAAGCCGCATGCCAATGACAGCGAGATCGCAGCCCTCGCCCGCCTGCAATCGCAGAATCAGCTGGCAACGGAGATGGTCAAAGCCATGCGCAAGCGGACCGAAAGCCTGGGTTCGCACTATCGATCGAATTAAACTGGACACCTATCTAGAGCAGAGCACAACTAATCGATATCTATGGGCCCCGTGACCTCGAAGTGGCACGGGGCCCATTCGTGTCCGCACGGCAGCGTATCCTTATTCTGAGTACAGAGCGGGCAAAGCGCGCATAGACAATAGATCAGCGAGGAGGAGATATGGACAGTAGAGATATCGAGAAGTGGCGTGTCGAACTTGATAGCTACGCCAATGTGGAAGACGGCGTTGAGTATTGGCTCGCACGCGATTTAATGGAACCCATGGGATACACTCGATGGGAGAACTTTGCCGAAGTTGTTAAGAGGGCAAAAGTCTCGTGCGAAACAAACAAAACTCCAGTTGATTCCCATTTTCGTGACACCACGAAAATGATAACTGCCGGTGTCGCCGCTCGCGCGTTTAAAGACTACAAGCTTACGCGCTATGCATGCTATTTAATCGCCCAAAACGGAGATTCAAACAAGCAAGAAATCGCGCTCGCACAGGCATACTTCGCCGTGCAGACGCGCCGGTTTCACCGATCCCCAGGGTAGACTCGATCTGTGAAAGCGGCCGTGCCCTTTCGGGTTCGACCCCATGAAAGGTCAACAAAAAAGACGGCCAACTTTCGTTGACCGTCTTAACTTGCTTTGGTGGGCCGTCAGGGGGGGGTCAGCCTGCTGCGCAGGCGGCCGCTGCGGCGCCAAGGCGCCTTGCGCGCTGCGCTGGTAAATGCTCACGCATTTCCTCAGCTCCGCGCCCCGACGGGTTCGACCCCATGAAAGGTCAACAAAAAAAGACGGCCAACCTTCGTTGACCGTCTTAATCATCTTTGGGTGGGCCGTCAGGGGGTCGAACCCTGGACCTTGGGATTAAGAGTCCCCTGCTCTACCAACTGAGCTAACGACCCGATATCAACACGAAGCAAGAACTGGGGTGGGTAAAGGGACTCGAACCCTCGACCTACGGGACCACAACCCGTCGCTCTAGCCAACTGAGCTACACCCACCGTGTCCTGTGCGCTTCGCGCTCGACTATTATTGCAAGGAACGCCACGCGATGCAAGCCCTAATTTTCAAGAATTTTGAAAAGAGTTTTTCGAGACCATTTCGAGCATTTCCCACCGGTTTCATAGGAGTAAACTTGCCCCACTGCAAATGCTCGAAAGGACCGGCATGAAAGAACTCTCCAACCGCACGGCAACGTTTACCGATTCGGTCATCCGCCGCATGACGCGCATCTCCAACAAGTATGGCGCCGTCAACCTGTCGCAGGGCTTCCCTGACTTCGATCCCCCGGCGCAGCTGCTCGATAGCCTCAGCACCATTGCCACCGACCCCAAGCCGCTTTACCACCAGTACTCCATCACCTGGGGCTCCCAGGCCATGCGTGAGGCGCTTGCCGCCAAGCAGGAGCGCTTTATGGGCATATCGATCAACCCCAACGAGAACATCGTGGTCACCTGCGGCTCCACCGAAGCCATGATGGCCGCCATGATGACGATCACGAACCCCGGCGACAAGGTCGTCATCTTCTCGCCGTTCTACGAGAACTACGGCGCCGACACGATCCTTTCGGGTGCCGAGCCCATCTATGTGCCGCTCAACCCGCCCGCTTTCGACTTTGACCGTGAGGTGCTTGAGGCGGCCTTCCGCGACAACGACCCCAAAGCCATCGTCCTGTGCAACCCTTCCAACCCCTGCGGCAAGGTCTTTACGCGCGAGGAGCTCACCTTTATCGCCGACCTCTGCAAAAAGTACGACGCCTACTGCATCACCGACGAAGTCTACGAGCACATCGTCTACGCGCCCCACGAGCACGTGTACATGGCCACGCTGCCCGGCATGTTTGAGCGCACCATCAGCTGCAGTTCACTGTCTAAGACGTACTCCATCACCGGCTGGCGTCTGGGCTACACCATCGCTCCCGCCGAAATCACCGAGCGCATCAAGAAGGTCCACGACTTCCTCACCGTGGGTGCCGCCGCTCCCCTGCAGGAAGCCGTCGTCACCGCCCTCAACTTCGACGACAGCTATTACGATGAGGTCCTTGACCTCTATACCGCCAAGCGCGACCTGTTCTGCCAGGGACTCGACAGCATCGGTCTTGAGCATAACGTGCCGCAGGGCGCCTACTACGTGATGATGGATATCTCGGAGTTTGGCTATGACAGCGACCTTGACTTCTGTGAGGACCTCGCGTCTAAGGTGGGCGTGGGCGCTGTTCCCGGATCGAGCTTCTTCCGCGAGCCCGTCAACCATCTGATCCGTTTCCACTTTGCCAAGCGTGACGAGACGCTCAACGCGGCGCTGGAGAACCTCAAGTCTCTGCGTGATAAAATCGAGCCGCGCGGGTAAGGACGACCCAGTAACTAAAGACACTAAAGAAACCTCGCGAACCCGTTGGGTCACGAGGTTTCTTTTTATAGCGAGCTCATTTATTTTTTAGAGCGCTATACTTTAGAGAAGGAGCAACTCGTCCCAGAAAGAGGAACATTATGGCAGAGCAGCAGCTTATCGGAGCGCTCGAGGCCGGTGGCACCAAGATGGTCTGCGCCACGGGCTATGCGGACGGTACGGTCCTAGAACGCGAGCTGATCGCGACCACGACTCCACAGGAGACCGTCGAGGCCGTCAACGCATGGCTTGCCGACAAGGGCATCGCCGCGCTGGGCATCGGCGCCTTTGGCCCCACCGCAGTCAACCCTGCCTCGCCCCAATACGGCAAGATCCTGGAGACGCCCAAAACGGCATGGCGCTACTTTGACCTGCTGGGCACCATCCAAAACGAGCTCAATATTCCCTGCGGCTACGACACCGACGTCAACGTCGCCTGCCTGGGCGAGGTCACCTTTGGTTGCGCCCAGGGCCTCACTGACGTGGTATATCTGACCATCGGTACCGGCGTGGGCGCCGGCGTGCTCTCGGGCGGTAAGCTCGTGCACGGCATGATGCATCCCGAGGCCGGCCACATCCTGGTCACTCGCGACCCGCGCGACACCATTGGCGAGCACAGCGGCTGCCCCTTCCACGACAACTGCCTCGAGGGCCTCATCGCCGGTCCCGGCGTCAAAAAGCGCTGGGGTGGCAAGAGCGCCGGAGAGATGGCCGATGACCCGGAGGCCATGGGCCTGCTCGCCGGCTATCTGGCGCAGGCGCTCATGACCTACATCCTGTGCTACGCACCGCAAAAGATCGTCATCGGTGGCGGCGTGGCCGACCACACCCCCATCGTGCCGCTCGCGCGCAAGAAGTGCGCCGAGATGCTCAACGGCTACATCGTCACGCCCGAGATGGCCGACATCGATAACTACATCGTCAACAACAGCCTCGAGGGCAAGCAGGGCATTATGGGCTGCCTGGCCCTGGGCGCACAGGCGCTTCAGTAGCAGACGCACCCACAGGGCGTGGCGCGCCCGGCAAATCCGACCTACGGAACGACGCCACCACGTCTCATATAAGCCCTCAAATAAAAAAGGCCGCCTAGGACCAAACAATACGTCCTAGGCGGCTTTTTTGGCGCGCATCAGCGGCCGTAAGAGATATCGGAGCACAACGCCCGTTGCCGCTCCGCAGCAGTCGATCATCACATCGGTGATCATGCCGGCGCGTCCCGGCACAAAGAGCTGAATCGTCTCGTCGATCGAAGGAATCAGCAGCAGGAACACCGCCGTGGGCAGCAGCACGTCAAAGGTGAGCCGGCCCTCAAAATCAAAGGCGTGCGTTGCCAAGATGCCGAGCACCATATACTCGGTAAAATGCGCGCATTTGCGAACAACAAAGTTGGTCACCCATTCATATGGAAGTCCCACGCTGTGCAGGAAACCGCGGATAGCTTCCATGACCGTTAGGCTCAGCGAGCCCGACCCCGAGCCGGGAACCAGCGAATTGCCCCAGATCAAGAGCGCCATCAGGCAGGTCACGACCGCCCATTTTCGATTGATCTTAACCATGCAGAAGTTATGCCTCCGCGCGGAGCGGCGCGAAGCTGGCGGTACCGCCCTCGATAACGCTCAGATAGGCACGGCCCGTACGCTTGGCGGTAGAGGACTGCAGGCGCTCGATCTCTTCCTCGAGGATCTGATTGACGCGCTCGTGACGACGGTTTTCCATAATGCCGGCGGCAATAGCCTCGGCCCGCTCGATGCTCTCGCGCGAGATACGGGCAGTATCCTCGGGGAACACAGCGCTGTGACGGCCGACATAGGCGGGGGCAGCAGGCTGAGGGGCAGCGACGGGAGCGGGGGCTGCAACAGGAGCAGGCTCGTCAATCTCATCCAGAATCGCGGTGGCGGCGGCCCACATGTCCTCGTGGCCCGAGTAATCGGCCATGGGGACATCAACCTCGAGCGAGGCGTCCGGAAGGTCGCCGGTGTCGATGCGATCTTGGGCATCAATCGATGCGGTGATGGCTGCAGGCTCATCGAGGTCATCGAGATCGATGTCCGCGGCACCGGAAATGATAGGCATGCTGGCGAGGTTTGCGTTGTACGGCGCAGCCTCAGCCGCCTGCTGCCGGGCAGGAGCGCCCCAAAGCGAGCTTTCGGCGGCACGGCGGGCGGCAACGGCCTCCTCGTCCGCGGTCATGGCTTCATCAACGTACGAATTATCGGCAGAAACGTTCGCGTCCGCCGAGGTAGCGCTGTAGGCGTTATTGGCTGCCGCGTTGGCAACGAGTGCCACAAAAGCCGCCGTGCTGCCCGCAGGGGCGGCCTGGGAGCCCGACACGGCACGCGCCGCGGCGGCGATGTCGTCGCGATTGAAGGAGCCGGTCTGCCCGCCGTTGGTGAGCTCGTCGATGGCGACTTGATAGACGTCGCGCGAGCGCGCAGGGTCGCAGCTAACCGGCGAATCGTCGTCGAGCATGCTGTCGATCATGGACCAAGCCTCGGCCTCGTCCATAGCATCTGCGGCACGAGCAATGGTAGGAACACCATCGTCGGCATGACGGCGCTGGAACGCACCAGTCAGGCCGGAAAGGAATGCCGAGTTAGACTGCTCCGACTGAGCCTGAGAAGCAGAAGTCGCAGCGTAAGGAGTCGCATCCTGCTGCTGAGCTGGAATCGAGGCGGTCTTGAACTCGCTTTGATGCTGATTGAGATTGGCGGCACCGCCCATGGCATCGGGCTGGAACAGACGCTCTTCACGCTGCGCACGATACTCGGAGATACCCAGCGAGGCGGCATAGATACCCACGCCCGCCACCGCGCCCACGGCGAAGGGAACTGCACCCGCCACGACCGTCTCGTTCACCGACGAAAACGGCAGCGTCGCGGCATACATAACCACGGGAGCGGCAAGGCCGATCCCACACGAAAGTCCGGCAAGGACTGCTCGTTGTGTTGCATCAGAAGAAGCCATGAGCTCTCCCCATCTTCCAGCACCCAAATCGTATCATTCAGTTGGCTGCGCGAGAGAAGATGAAGCGGGGCTATGCCCCAAAGCAACGGTATATGGTTCGTTTCATCTGCGTTTTCCGTCGCGAAGCTTAAAAGCTATTATGCGAAACCGCCCTGCCGATTGCAAGCGACGATGTCGGATTGAAACGGGAAACCTGCTGCTCGTCGGTCTTACGGTCAAAAATAAGCGCGGAGCGGCGCTACGGAAAAGGGCCGAGGCTCAAAGCCCCGACCCTCTATCGCATTGATGACTATCGTTGCGTGTGGATGACAACCTAGAACGTCTGCTCGTAGTCGCTGTGTTTTTTGGCCGAACGCACCAGGAACTCCTGGTTCGTGTTGGTGCCCTTAAGACCCTTAATAAACGATGCGGCCGCGCGCTCGGTGTTGTTCATGCCGGCAAGAATGCGACGCAGACCAAAGACAAACGGACGCATCTGCTCGTCGACCAACAGATCCTCGTTACGCGTACCGGAGGCAACGGGGTCGATAGCCGGGAAGATGCGGCGGTCGGCCAGGTCGCGGTCGAGCTTAAGCTCCATGTTGCCGGTGCCCTTGAACTCCTCAAAGATGACCTCGTCCATCTTGGAACCGGTGTCGATGAGGGCAGAGGCCAGGATGGTGAGCGAGCCACCGTTCTCGATATTGCGGGCTGCGCCTAGGAAGCGCTTGGGCGGATACAGGGCCGCCGAATCGACGCCGCCCGAAAGGATGCGGCCTGAGGCGGGCGCCGCCAAGTTGTAGGCACGGGCAAGACGCGTGATGGAGTCGAGCACCACCACAACATCGCCACCCAGCTCCACGATGCGCTTGGCGCGCTCGATGACGAGCTCTGCCACGCGGGTGTGGTTGTCGGCAGGCATATCGAAGGTCGACGCCACAACCTCACCCTTGATGGAACGCTGCATATCGGTGACCTCTTCGGGGCGCTCGTCGACGAGCAGGCAGATGAGGTGCACCTCGGGGTTGTTAATCGAGATAGACTGGCAGATCTTCTTGAGGATCGTGGTCTTGCCGGCCTTGGGCGGGGACACGATCAGGCCGCGCTGGCCCTTGCCAATCGGCGACACGATGTCGATGGCGCGACCGGTGATGGAATCCTTGCCGTGCTCCATGCGCAGCGGCTCGTTGGGATAGACCGGGGTGAGGTCGCCGAACTTGGGACGGTTGCGAATCTGCTCGGGGTCCAGACCGTTGACGGTCGTGATTTTGGCGAGGCCGGCGCGCTTGTCGCCGCCGCGCGAAGGACGCAGCGAGCCCTCGATGACGTCGCCCGTGCGCAGGCGCGCGGAGCGGATGAGGTAGGCGGGCACGAAGGCGTCGTCGTTGGACTTCATGTAGCCATGGGCGTGGATGATGCCGGAGCTGTCCGGGCGAATCTGCAGAATGCCCTTGATGTCGCGGAAGCCCTCGGCCTTCGCAGCGGTGACGTAGATTTCCTCGACGAGCTCGGCCTTCTTCTTGCCGGTCGTCTCGATCTCGAACTCCTTAGCCTTCTCGCGCAGCTCAGCGACCTTCATGGCCGCGAGTTCCTCGCGCGAAAGCGTGGGCTCGGTGGGAGCGGCATTACGCTCCTTGTTGCGCTGTTTGCGATCGCGCTGGCGGTTGCGACGGTCGTTGTTGCGGTCGTCCTTACGCTCGTTGCGCTCGTCGTTGCGCTTGTGCTGGCGACGGTTGGGACGAGTGCCGTCTTCGCCCTCAGCGGGGGCGGCACCATCGGTTGCGGCGGTGCCAACATTGGCCGCGGCGGCGTCATTGGCCTCGGCGCCAGAATCAACCTGCGCTTCGACATCCTGCTGCTCGGACGCCTTGGCCTTAACGGACTTCTTACGACCGCGCTTGGGCCTCTCGGACGCAGGCTGTTCGACGTCCTGGGCCTTGGCGACATCAGTCGACGCATCGGCGGTCGTCTCGGTGGAATCCTCGGACGCGCCCTTCTTGGCAGCCTTAGCCTTGGACGTGCGCTTAGCAGCAGTGCGACGCCTGCGACCGGGACGGACGTCGGTGGGCTCGGCATCGGCAGAAACGGCCTCGGAAGTCGTAGCATCCTGGACGGGTTCATCGGCAGCAGTTGAGGACTTGGCGGTCGCCGCAGCATCCCGAGCGGCGGCGGCTGCGGCTGCGGCCTTCTCGGCCTCGACAAAGGCCTTAGGCTTGCGACCGCGACGGTGCGGGCGCAAAGCCGGATCGACAACGGGAACTTCGCTGGCCTCGACAGGCGCAGCGGGCTCAACAGACGATGCACCCTCCCCTGCCGCGGAACGGACCGAAGTCTCAGTGGGCTCGGGGACTACCTGTTCCGCAACCTGCTCGGCCTTAGCAGCCGTGCGACGGCGTGTGCGCGGTGCCAGCTTCTCGGTCGGCTGGTCGGCGGCAGGAACCTCGGTGGCGGCAGGGGTCTCGAGTACAGACGGAGCTGCAAGCTCGGTCAGAGCCGCGGCCTCGCGCTCGGCAGCACGACGGCGGGCGCGCACCACCTGAGCCTCGCTAATCTGCGCCAACGCACGTGCCTGCGCGACCTCATCGGAAATCGGCGCCGAGGAGTCAGCTGCAACGGTGAGCTTGGCGCGCGTCGTGCGCGTGGTACGGCGCTTTGGCTTGGTGACCTCCTCGCCGTCAGCGGCAGGCTTGGCCGTGCGGCGCGTGCGCTTGGGCTTTGCCGGAGCAGCCTCCTCACCAGTTGCAGGCACGGCCTTCTCAGCCGCTACAGGCATAGGCGTCGAAGCAGCCTTAGGCGTCTCAGGAGCCGAGGCTTGAGCGGGCGCCGCGACCTGGTCCGACGCAACCGGTGCAGCGGGAGCGGCCTGCGTCGTCGTTATTTCGTTTTCTTGCTGTTGATCAGACACAGTGTTTGCTCAACTTTCTTTTCAAGCCCTGTGATCACATGCTCCCTGCATAAACCTTCAGGGCGGCTAAACAGTCTAGTTCCGTTCAAAACGACGGACATCATTGATCTGTATCGAGATGATTGCGTCAACTACGCAGCGTTAGTGTAACACAACCGCCGCCACCTGCAACTTAGTCATTGGGGACGTTCTTAAACGACTAGTCAAAAGGGACACTCTTTGTTTGCCACCCACAAATCTGACTGCCTCCGCCAAAACTATGGCGGTTTACTACGATGAATCGCTCAACCGCGACCACTCCGAAACTTGTTGAACTAAAACCGCAGGTAGATGCCTTGCACTTTTTAGCAAAACGCCGGCGTGGTTAGAATTCCTCAATTCATCGTAGTAAACTGGCATAGTTTCGTATTTCCAGCAGTTCCAAATTCATCAATACGTCGGCGTTTGCGAAAAAAGCCCGACCTCCGTAGGAGATCGGGCTTATAGGGCTCAGTTAAACCAAACCTACACGGTCAAATGACCCGCAGATTACATCTGCTCGGGCGCGGAAACGCCAACGAGGGTAAGCACCAGGGCGAGCGTCACGCGGACAGCGTCGCAAGCTGCCAGACGGGCGCGCGAAAGCTCGGGGTCGACGGGACGGCCCTCGCTCGGCAGAACCTGGCAGGCAGCGTAGAAGCTGTGGAAGTCGCCGGCGAGCTCCTCGGCAAAGTGGGTCAGACGGAACGGAGCGCGATCGCGAGCACAGCTGGCGATCAGGTCGGTGAGCTCGTTGAGTTTGCGCGAAAGGGCGAGCTCGGTCGGGTCGGTCAGCAGCGAGTAATCGACGTTCTCACCGATGGCCTTGGCGGCAACGGCCTTCATGCCCATCTCGTCGGCCTGCTCGGCGGTAACGTCGGCGGCACGGCGCAGGATGGAGCACACGCGGGCGTGAGCATACTGCACGTAATAGACCGGGTTGGAGTTGTCGCGCTTCTTAACGGCCTCGATGTCGAAGTCGACCATCTGGTTGGAGCTCTTGGAGATGAGCGTGTAGCGAGCGGCATCGGAGCCGACCTCGTCGACGAGCTCCTGCAGGGTCACCATGGTGCCCTTGCGCTTGGACATACGGACGGGCTTGCCGTTACGCAGCAGGTTGACGAGCTGGCCCAGCAGAACCTCAAACTTGCCGGGGTAACCCAGAGCGTCGCAGACGCAGCGTACGCGCTCGATGTAACCGTGGTGGTCGGCGCCCCAGATGTCGATGACGTGATCGACGCGCTGGAACTTATCCCAGTGATAGGCGACGTCGGAGGCGAAGTAGGTGTACTCGCCGTCGGACTTGATCAGGACGCGGTCCTTGTCGTCGCCCAGATCGGTGGAGCGGAACCACAGGGCGCCGTCCTTGGTGTAGAGGTAGCCCATCTTGTCGAGCTTCTCAAAAGCGCGGTCGACGGCGGAGGTGCCGGCGGTCTCGCCCTCGGTGTCCTTCACATACAGCGAGCGCTCGGAGTACCAACGATCGAAGTCGCAGTTGACGGCGTGGCAGAGGTCGCGCATGTTATCGACCATCTTTACATAGCCGCGCTCGCGGAAGCTCTCCATGCGCTCCTGAGGATCGGCGTTGACCCACTTATCGCCGTCGGTGCGCCAGAACTCGGCGGCCTCGTCGATGATGTAGTCGCCGCCGTAAGAGTCCTTGCCCAAGGTCTCGGCAAAGTTGTCCTGATACGGATGGGTCTCGGGG